>JBAZSD010000008.1 GCA_041662605.1 Desulfomonilaceae bacterium | reverse complement strand
ACCTACAACAATTATTGGCGACTAGAAAGGCTGGGATTCATGAGCCCTGTGGAATACAGACATCATCAATTGACAAGACAAGCAGCCTGAGGCTTAAGTAATGTCCAAGAAATCGGGTGCGGTTCAAGTCTTGTTCCGACAACTAGCGCCGGGTCGATTTAGCCATTTTCAAACGGAGATTCAGCGATAAAAATCTAAGGAGGTGCTATATGCCTCGGCTTTTGCTGGTAATTACGGCTTTGTGTTTAAGCATGATGTCGTGGGCCATGGCTGCCGAACCGATCAATATTGGCGCGTTGTTACCTATGACCGGCAGTGTGGCCGCTTTCGGACAAATGGCCTGGGATGGGATAAATACGGCTAAGCAAATAGAGCCGGAAGCGCTAGGACGACCCATCGAAATCAAACTTGCCGACACCAAATCGGAGAAGGTTGACTCGGCGAACGCTGTTTCGAGGTTGATCGAAAAAGATAAGGTTGTCGCGATAATTGGCGAGCTTATATCCGGCAATACGATAGCTGCGTCGGATCATGCAGAGAGATCGAAAATTCCAATGGTTAGCCCCACCGCTACTAATCCTCTCGTAAATCAAGGCAAGAAATTCGTATTCAGGGTGTGTTTCATAGATCCGGAACAGGGGCGCGTAGCTGCAAAATTGGCGCTGGACCAACTTCACGCCAAAACCGCAGCAATCATTTATGATATCTCTCAGGATTATTGTGTAGGGTTAAAGACGTTTTTTCAGCGCGAGTTTACCAAGGGTGGTGGAAAGATAATATCGGAAACGATGTATAAAATGGGAGATAGAGACTTCACTCCACAATTGAGCAGGATAAAGTCAGTTAAACCTGATATAATATACGCTCCCATTTACTACACCGAATGCGCTCTTATCGCCAAGCAAGCCCGGGAAATGGGCTTGAATACTCCCATATTGGCAGGTGACGGAGTCCAGGCTCCTGAACTTATACAATTAGGAGGCAAAGCTGTAGAAGGCTTGTATTTCACGGCCCATTTTCATGTCGATACTATAAACACCCCATTAGGAAAGAAATTTTACGAGCTTTTCCAGAAGACAGTCGGGAAAGAGCTTGACTCATACACTGCGCAATCAGCGGACGCGTATTTCATAGTTGTAGAAGCCATTAAAAAAGCGGGGTCAACCGATCCTGAAAAAATCAGGGATGCCATTAGCGCGACTAAGGATTTCGAAGGTTTGACTGGTAAGATCACTATTAAACCGGATGGTAATGCTGTGAAACCTATGGTGGTCAACAAAGTTGAGAACGGAAAATTTGTTTACGTGACCACAATCATGCCATGATTCCCCTGAACCCTCAAAGGAGCTGGATCCAATATTGGATTTAAGTTTTTTCTTTCAACAACTCGTGTATGGACTTACTTTAGGCTGCCTATACGGGCTGTTGGCCATCGGTTACACCATGGTATACGGGGTGTTACGTCTCATAAACTTCGCTCATGGTGACCTGCTGATGGTTTCCGCCTATGTAGGTTTCTTCGGAGTAGTCATTTTTAATGCGCCGTGGCCTTTGGCTTTCGCTGGTTCTGTCTTGTTCACAGCCCTTCTCGGGATCCTGATCGACAGAGGCGCCTACAAGCCCATTCGAAAAAGTCCTAGAATCAATGCCCTGATAACGGCGATTGGCGTGTCTTTTTTGCTGGAAAATCTGGGATTGGTAATCATTGGGGGAGACCAAAATCGTTCCCAATACCAAAACTTTTTGAGGGGTCGCTGATTTTGGGGGGAGTAAGTATTCCTGCGCTTTCAATCTGGATTCTTGTAACCACGCTAGTCTTGCTGGCTGTTTGTATAGTTGTGGTCAAAAAGACCCGTATAGGTATGGCAATGAGAGCCCTTTCGAGGGACATGGAGACAGTCATGCTCATGGGGGTCGACAAAGATAGGGTAATATCTTTCACCTTTGCGTTAGGGTCGGCATTGGCGGCTGCTGGGGGAATCCTGTGGTGCATGAAATATCCCGCTGTAGAACCGTTCATGGGGGTTATTCCAGGACTAAAAGCTTTTGTAGCGGCTGTGCTAGGGGGCATAGGAAACATCACGGGAGCGGCTCTAGGGGGCCTGATACTTGGCTTGGCCGAAGTGTTGATAGTCGCTTTTGAACCGGACTGGTCAGGCTACCGTGACGCTATAGCGTTCTTTCTGATGATAATCATTCTTTTGACTCGCCCTACAGGCATCATGGGCGAGCGTCTTCCGGATTGACTCGTGGTCGAACCAGGTTCCAACACGATGGAGAAATCCGTGATGTGGGGAAGCTCCCACAACCGGATTCTTACAATTGCCGGCTTGATGATACTTTTTGCGTTTCTTTTTCATGCAGAGCAAAATTTCAATCAATATTCAATTCGTATTCTGGAAAATATAGCCATTTTCATAACTCTTGCCGTAAGCTACAACCTCATCAATGGTGTAATGGGGCAATTTTCCCTGGCCCCTAACGCATTTCTGGCAATAGGCGCATATACAAGCGCAATTTTGACGTTATCCCCGGATGAAAAATTGAGATCGTTCATAATCGAACCGATGTTGTGGCCTTTGTCCGTGATATCGGTCCCTTTCGCCGTCTCTTTACTATTTGCGGGGATTGTTACGGCCCTGATAGCCATGTTCATGGCCGTGCCTGTCTTTAGGGTTCGCGGAGACTATTTGGCAATTGTAACTTTAGGGTTGGGCGAAGTGATTCAAGTACTGGCCAATAATTCTCTGTCATTAACCAACGGCTCATTAGGATTAAAGGGCTTGATCCCATATACGAACCTGTGGTGGGCTTGGGGGGTCTGTGTTTTCACGATTTTTTGTACAGTCAGGCTTGTGAATTCATCTTATGGAAGAGCCATGAAAGCGGTTAGAGAAGATGAAACAGCGGCCGAGGCCATGGGCATAAACTCGTTTCGCATAAAAACATTCGCTTTTACTTTCAGCGCGTTCTTTCAAGGAGTAGCAGGAGGATTACTGGCTCACCTGATTACCACAATTTCGCCATCTCTTTTTACATTTATGTTCACGTTTAACCTGCTGATCATCATCGTTATCGGTGGGCTTGGGAGCACCACCGGATCTGTTCTTGCGGCAGTGCTTATTACCTGGGGAGGGGAAGCGCTTCGAGTGTTCGAAGAACCTTCAAGTTTGTTCGGGTTTCAATACGAAGGAATCCCAGGCATGAGGATGGTCATATTCTCGTTCATTCTTATTCTGGTCATGCTTTTTGCTAGAAGCGGCATAATGGGAAAGTCCGAATTTACGTGGAATGGTTTTCTCGGCTGGTTTATGAGAAAAGTTGGCTCTATGAGGGCCTGAACATACAATGGACACACTGCTGGAAATCCGAGATTTATCGATTTCTTTTGGAGGAGTTCAGGCTCTGAGTGACCTGTGTCTTGAAATACAACAAAATCAAGTCATAGGATTAATCGGTCCAAACGGCGCTGGGAAGACCACCGCCTTCAATGCGGTGAGCGGCAGAATAAGACCTTCATCGGGTTCCATTTTTTTTTGTGGTCAAGAGATTACTGGATGGCCCCCTTCTCGAATCGCTCGCAACGGTATAGCCAGGACCTTTCAAAATATAAAACTTTACGAAGACCTTTCCGTGCTTGAAAACGTCATGATCGCCGCTCATTCATCAATTTCCTATTCCTTTGTTGAAGCGATAATGGGTCTTGGGCGATTCACAAGGGATGAGTCAAGAATTAGATCTAGAGCGTATGATTTGTTGGAACTCATGAACCTGGAAAGCTTTGCCTTAGAGCGAGCCAATTCACTCCCGTATGGGAGCCAGCGAAAACTCGAAATAGCCAGGGCTCTGGCCCTTGACCCGAAGCTTCTACTTTTGGATGAGCCGGTAGCCGGCATGAATCCGACTGAAACCAGGGAATTCGGAGATTTTTTATTAAGGCTAAGAAAGGATCTGTCTATTGGAATAGGATTGATCGATCATGACATGAGTTTTGTCATGGGAGTGTGCGACAAGATAAGGGTAATAGATCATGGCCGTCCAATAGCGTGGGGAACTCCAGACCAGATAAAAAATGACAAACAAGTAATAACCGCATATTTAGGAGCTGAATTTGAGGGCGTAACGGAAGACCATGCTTCAAATTGAAGACCTGCATGTTAATTATGGAGGAATCCACGCCTTGAAAGGCGTTTCGATCGAAGTCGGGGCCAAGGAAATCGTTACACTCTTAGGGGCTAACGGCGCAGGCAAGAGCACGACTGTTCGCACAGTGTCAGGATTGGCTAAAGCGCAAGCCGGAGCGATTCTGTTTGAGGGCAAACCTATTAAAAATATTGCTCCCAATAAAATTCAACGACTGGGGTTGGTCCACGTTCCTGAAGGAAGGAAAGTTTTCGCGAACCTTACTATATGTGAAAATCTTCTTATGGGAGCGTATTATACTAGGGAAAAGAAAAGACTGAATAGCTTGTTTGGGCAGGTTTATGACATATTTCCTGTGCTCGAGTCACGCGGTCAACAGATGGCCGGCACTTTATCGGGTGGGGAACAGCAGATGCTGGCTATTGGTAGAGCCCTGATGTCTCAGCCCCGTTTGTTGATGATGGATGAGCCTTCCCTTGGGCTTGCCCCTATGATCGTAGCGGATGTATTCAGGATTATCGAAAAGATAAGAAACGAGGGAGTGACCATCTTTCTGATTGAACAGAACGCAAACGCTGCTCTCAAAATTGCGGACTACGCGTTTTTATTGGAGAATGGAACAATTATATTGGAAGGTCCCGGTCACGAACTACTAAGGAACCCAAAAGTGAAGCAGGCCTATTTAGGCGGGGCTGCTTCGTTCTCTTGATAACAATCTTTTTCCGCGCCTTCATGTTGTCAGTAATCCCTAAGCGTACGTATTGCCGCTTATACTTAAAAGGTCAGGTTTTTTGTGAATAAATGGCGTATACTTGCAAGAATAACTTGACTATTAAGTCTTCTAATGATAGCAAGGTCCCGGCCTCAACCTCGGGGGAGGGAGGGGCCTGTTAAACCGGTGGACCGGGGGGTGAGGAAAAACTTCTCCCCTCCGGTTTCATTTTTTTGGCAGGGGAATGAATTTTTAACTGAGGTTATCTACTGAAATCATTGATGATGTCTTAAATAATGGAACCAGCCCAAACCGTTTTTTGACGCCCTTTGCCCTGTTCCCATTTACACCTGCAGTAGCATGTCCTATATAATTTCATCTTGGCGCTTATTCAAAAGCGGATCAGACCGAAAGAGAAGAAAATGGCTCAACCTTTAAGTGTTCCAGAACCCCACAAAAAGTCCCCAAGGACGACCTTTCAAGAATACAGCGAAGCTCTAGTAGTAGCCATAATTTTGGCTATAATCATAAGAGCCATATTTGTTCAGGCGTTCAAAATTCCATCAGGCTCAATGGAGCCCACTTTACTCATCGGTGACCATATTCTGGTGAATAAGCTGATTTATGGAATTAGGATTCCATTCACTAGCTATAGGTTTCCGGATCTTTTTCAACCACAGAGAGGTGACGTTATTGTTTTCATCTACCCCGAAGACCGCACGAAGGATTTCATTAAAAGAGTAATCGGGGTTGGGAGGGACACCGTTGAGATAAGAAACAAAAAGGTTTTCATAAATGGAAAAGAGTACGATACACCTCAGGCGAGATTTAACAGCAATGTGGTCATGCCGGGAGACCTCAATCCAAGAGACAACATGCCGCCTGTGAAAGTCCCGAAGGGTTTTCTCTTTATGATGGGAGACAACAGGGATTTTAGCCACGACAGCCGGTTCTGGGGCTTTGTGCCTTTGGAAGATGTGAAAGGAAAAGCGTTCCTGATCTACTATTCAGCTCCGGATATGGCGCAAATCAGATGGGATCGTATTTTTAAGGTAATTCATTAGCTGGTCAATATCTTGATTCAAAAAATGTAATCATTCAGATTTAGTGAATACTTGGCCCCTGCGGTTAATAGCGTAAATTCCCGGATTACCGACAAACGGAAGTATAAGTATCTTTGGAAGAGTTAAGCGGTTGGGGTCTCGAAACTGATTCAGGCCTATGGTCATAGCCTCATGTCCTGATCTGGGTTGAGGTTTGTAAGTCCCGAGTAGCCTGTCCCACCATGGAGAATTAAAACCAAAATTACTGTTTGTTTCATTTGGAAAGATAGAATGATGAACTCGATGCATGTCCGGGGTTACGACGAAAAGTCTTAGAATCCGATCCCACCGCTCAGGAAGCTTTATGTTGCTATGATTGAACATGGCTGTTCCATTAAGCAAGATCTCGAAAAGAAGCACACTCAGAACCGGTGGGCCTAAGGCTAATATGGCTCCAGATTTTATTATCATTGAAAGCAGAATTTCAATAGGGTGAAATCGTGTGCCGGTAGTAACGTCAAAATCCAGATCAGCGTGGTGGATCATATGTAAGCGCCAAAACGCCGGGGCCGCATGAAACAACACATGCTGAAGGTAAATTACAAAATCCAATATGAGAATGCTACCTACAACGCTCACAAAATAGGGGAACCCGAGGAAGTTCATTATTCCCCATCCGTGTTGATCCACCCAATACGCCAAACCGACAGCCCCTGCGGAAAAGAATATCCTCAGCGCAATAGAGTCTATAAAGACAATCCCCAAATTAATTATCCATCTGCCGGTTTTTGAGACGGTCAATTGTCTGCGCGGGCGCCTGGTTTCAAAAAAGGCGACTACAACGAATATGGAAATGAAGAAAACAAACCTTATAGAGGCTTCATGACTTAAAATGAAGTCGGTTATCACACTGCAACCTACCCCTGAAGGTTCCTGCGACCGAAAAGGACCTCAATCAAATTCATACCCAGTGGTTCTTTAATTCCAGAATCGGCGGCAGCCCTTTCGGTGAACTTGGCTTGGTCCGACCCATCTGATTTTCTCCACGAGTCAGAATCCAGTAACAAGAATGGGATTGGACCTGAACTGTGAACTCTCTTTGCGACAGGGGTTTGATGATCCGGAGCCAGTAATATTCGCCAATTTTCACATGCTTCCAGTTCTTTCAGAACAGGTCCCACGACCCTTTGATCAAAATCTTCGATCGCTTTTATTTTAAGGTCCATCTGACCGGAGTGGCCTGCCTCGTCAGGAGCTTCGATATGCAACAAGACAAAATCATGGGTACCAAGAGCGTCAATAGCGGCTTGAACCTTTCCTTCATAGTTTGTGTCAAGATATCCTGTTGCGCCTGGAACATCTATCACATCAAGACCAGCGTACTTGCCAATGCCTCGCACCAGGTCTACCGCTGCGACAACAGCTCCGGTCACCCCGAATCGTTCCTTCAAAGTTTTTAATTGAGGCGGTTTGCCCTGACCCCAAGGCCATACGGAATTTGCAGGGCCCTGTCCGCGTTTCTGTCGGCGTTGGTTAACATGATGTTTATCCAGAATCCTCCATGATTTGACAATAAGCCGAAGCAATTTTTCAGAACCTTTTCCCGAAGGAAGATAATGGGCTATTGGTTCACCTGGAAAATCATGGGGCGGATGAGTGACTATGTCGTCCGGTCCATCCTCCCAGACCAGCAGATTTCTATAAGAAATCCCAGGGAAAACTTCAAACCCGAGTGACTCAATTTCAAGAGCCAATGATCCGATAAGGTCTTTAGCTTCGGGCGTCGAAATATGATCGCCGCTATGATCGGCCATAATGGTGAAATTCCTGTCCAACGTAACCAGATTTAAACGAAAGGCCAAGTCACTAGGCTTCAGTTTGATTCCCATGGAAGCCGCTTCAAAAGGCGCTCTTCCCGTGTAAGTGTCGGCCGCTGAGTATCCCATCAGGGATAATGTCGCGACGTCGCTGCCAGGGGCCATACCCTCAGGGATTGTTATTGATGTCCCAATGTTTCCGTAGGAGGCCATTTTGTCCATCCATGGGGTTTTGGACGACTCCAATGACGTAGGATCCGAAGAATTATCAAACGAGTCAGCCATGCCGTCAGGAACAATTATCAAGTATTTCATGTTAGAATCCGAGGACATTTAACACCTTCTTGGTATCCGGCTCGCAGGTTACCGGTTCAGTAGAAACTTTAATAGCGTTGTCAGGGTCTTTCAAACCATGCCCCGTCAAGGTGCATACGATCCGTTCTCCACCAGCGAAAAGCCCTTGAGCGCTCTTCTTGATGAGACCTGCAATGGAAGCGGCTGACGCAGGTTCACAAAAAACTCCCTCCAGTGATGCGACCATTTTGTAGGCTTCAAGTATTTCATCATCTGTAACGCTGTCAATAAGGCCGCCAGACTCATCCCGGGCTTGTTCAGCTTTCTTCCATGAAGCGGGATTGCCTATTCTTATGGCAGTGGCAATGGTTTCCGGTTTTTCAAAGATTCTACCCTGGACAATGGGAGAAGCTCCCTCAGCTTGAAAACCGATCATTTTGGGAAGACTCCTGATTTTCCCACAGTCAAAATATGCTTTGTACCCAGCCCAGTAGGCCGTTATGTTCCCTGCGTTTCCAACTGGCAGGGAGTGATAATCCGGGGTTGTTCCAAGTGTGTCGCATATTTCAAAGGCCCCTGATTTCTGGCCTTCAATCCTGTGAGGATTCAAGGAGTTTACTAAAGTTATAGGGTGTTCGTCCGAAATTTGTTTAACTATATTCAGAGCGTCATCAAAATTTCCAAGAATCTTTATCACTGTGGCGCCGTGAATCATAGCCTGAGCCAGTTTACCCAGGGCAATTTTCCCTTCGGGTATCACTACGAAAGCCTTGATACCCGCTCTAGCAGCGTAAGCAGCGGCGGAAGCGGATGTATTTCCGGTGGAGGCGCATATTACCGCTCTTGATCCGGCTTCTACGGCCCTGGAAACAGCCATGGTCATGCCTCGATCTTTGAACGAGCTTGTTGGATTCAGGCCTTCAAACTTCAGGAAGATCGATACCTTCGGGTTTATCTTTTCCGCGAGCCGCGGGGCTGGTATCAGAGGCGTATTTCCCTCGAGTATGGTTATGACATGTTTATCGTTGGAAAAATTAAAAAAGTCGGGATACTCCCTTATAATACCTTTCCACATCATTTATCTCCATTGACCCTGAAACTTTCCATAATATCTTGGATTGAGGAGAATCAGATACAAATCCGGTTCTCAATCAAGATCTTCATCTTCGATTCTTATAATAGTTGGTGGTTCAGTAACTACATCCAAATTTCCGATTTCGTTTTTTGCAAGCCTTACATCGGCCTCTTTGGCGGAATGTGTTATGAAAACCACAGGGACCGCTCCTGCGCCGGAGTGGTCACGACGCTTTTGAACGACTGAATGGATGCTAATGTTATGATCAGCCATTATGCCGGCTATTTTGGACAACACTCCAGGTCGGTCAATCGCTTGAATACGGATATAGTAATTGGTCACCACCTCATTCATGTCCAGGACAGACTCCATTGACGCCAGAGGGCCAGGGTATCCCAGAGGAGGAACTCTGCCGGCTTTACCAAGAGTCTTGTTCCTAATCAGTTCAATCACATCACCCATTACTGCTGATGCTGTAGGTTCACGTCCTGCGCCTCTACCATAAAATAATTGATCTCCAACCATGTCACCACGCAAAAAAATGCCATTAAACACGCCATCGACTTGAGCAAGAGGGTGAGTTTCGGGAAGCATTGTCGGGTGTAGTCTAACCTCAACCCTGTCCCCATGACGAATTATCATGGCGAGCAATTTGATCTTGTAAGAAAATTCACGCGCCATTACTAAATCAAAAGATCCTATTTGGGTGATTCCCTCAACGTGGATATTTTTTATGGGGGCATAAATCCCGTGAGTGAGCGCTAGAACAAGAGTCAACTTGTGGGCCGAATCAATACCCTCTATATCTAATGTTGGATCGGCCTCTGCGTAACCTAATTCCTGCGCCTTTTGGAGCGCATGGCGAAACTCGGCGCCTGGATTTCGCGTCATCTCTGAAAGGATAAAGTTGCAGGTCCCATTCAGGATAGCGAGAATCTTGTCAAATTTGTTGGCTATCAGACCTTCTCTAAACGACCTTAGGATAGGTATTCCACCTGCCACAGCCGCTTCAAAAGCTATGTCCGTAGCATTTTCCCTAGCGGCCTGAAAAATCTCCGGACCGTGTTCGGCCAATAACGCCTTGTTCGCTGTGACAACCGATTTCCCATTTCGTAGAGCTTCCAGGATAAAAGTCCGCGCAGGCTCATAGCCGCCAATGAGTTCAATTACAACAGATATCTCCGGATCTCTGAGTAATTCATAAGCGTCGGCTGTAAGAATTGACCTGTCAATCTCCACACCTCGATCAGTATCAACATCAAGATCAGCGATGCGTTTAAGATTGATCCTAAAGCCTGTCCTAGCCTCGATAATCCCCTGATTCTCTTTCAGGATTTGAGCTACGCCACTACCGATGGTTCCAAAACCAATTAAGCCTATCGAAATCTCGTCCATAAAAGGCACCCGTTTAAATAATCCATAACGAATAGTTAAAGATTTCTATCTGAACATTGAAAAATCAGCCTGAAGTATTGGGTTCACTTTAAAGCCCAACTGACTGTGGCATGGGGATCTCCCCCTCCGGCGAGTCTGTGTCGTTCTTGTTGAGAAAATGTCTGATTCCACGAACAGCCTGATGGATACGCATGCGATTTTCCACAAGCGCAAATCTTACATGCTCATCTCCAAAAGGTCCAAACCCAATCCCGGGACTTACCGCTACTTTCGCTTCTTCTGTCATAAGTTTAGAAAACTCAAGTGACCCCATATTTCTAAACTGTTCCGGTATCTCCGCCCACACAAACATCGTGCCTTTCGGTGGAGTTATGGACCACCCACAGTCCAGAAGCCCTGAACAGAGCACATCTCTACGATCTTTATATTCCGAAACGATTTCAGACACGCAATCCTGATTTTCATTCAGAGCTATAATGGCGGCAATTTGAATAGGTTGAAACATCCCATAATCTATATAGCTTTTAAGTCTTCTAAGAGCATCAATCATCTGGGGGTTACCCGCGGCGCAACCAACTCGCCAACCGGCCATTGAATAACTCTTTGACAATGAAAATGTCTCGATTCCAACTTCTTTAGCTCCGGGAACAGAAAGAAAGCTTGGAGCCTTGTACCCGTCGAAGGTCAAATCCGCATAAGCAAAGTCATGAATGATCATGATCTTGTACTCGTGCGCAAACTCAACAATGCGTTTGAAGAAATCTTCGTCCACAACCATTGTTGTGGGGTTGTGAGGGAATGAAATGATCAACAGTTTTGGCAAAGGCCAGGTCAAGCGGGCCGCAGCCTTGAGATCTTCAAAGAAATCACGGTCCGGTCTGATCGGTATATGCCTTAGATCCCCACCGGCGATAACCACTGAGTATGGGTGGATAGGATATGTTGGGGAAGGCACAAAAACTACATCTCCTGGATTAACGATAGCCAGGACAAGATGAGCCAAAGCGTCTTTGGCTCCCATGGTGGCCACGATCTCTGAATCCGGGTCCAGCTCTATGCCATATCGTCTCTGCCACCAATTCGCAAACGCCAATCTTAATTTCGGTATACCAGCGGACGCGCTATATCTGTGATTCTTTCCGTTTTGGGCGGCCTCAATTAATTTGTCAACTATGTGATCTGGGGTTGGAATATCAGGGTTACCCATACCCAAATCGATTATGTCCTCACCAGCTCTTCTGAGCTTCATCTTAAGGTCATTGACGACCTGAAAGACATAGGGAGGTAGTCTTTTGATTCTACTAAACTCTTCCAAATTCGCCTCCTGAAAAACTCGGAATCTTTCCAATTATATGTGACAAAACGCCCTAACCCAAACAGGGCGATTAGAACACAAATTCTTCCCCGGCAAGAATAGCCTCTGCCTGAGGAGTCCTGACATTATTAGAATGGTATAGACAAATCCTGTCTTCAGTCAAATAGTTATCCTGAGTTGATTGACACGCCTCCACGCACAAAAGAACAGGTTCCGACTCTTCGTGGGTATGAATCCATAACTTACGATTTATTTTCAGGCCCGAAAGAGCCGCCGCCCTATCTAGCTGACCCGACCCGTTGGCTGGATAAATCAGGCAAAATCTACCTGTCGATTTCAACAGACGCGAAGACACCAGAAATAAATCAGTCAATGGCATCATTATCTGATGTCTGGAAAGGGCCTTTTCACTCAATAAACTTACTCGTCCGGAACCTGATTGGTAATAAGGGGGGTTGGACACGATCATGTTGAATGTGTGAGGACGAAAAAACAGATCAGCTTTTCTGAGATCTCCCCGCAACATGAATACCTTTGAAACAAGGTTGTTGAGTATTACTCCTCGTTGAGCCCGACCGATTGGACCTTCCTGAATTTCCAAACCGACTACTTTGACTGACGGGTTTTTTATTACCAGACCAAAAGCAATAACGCCGCAACCCGCCCCTGCGTCAAGAATCAGATCTCCTTCGTGCGGTCTCACAAACCAGGTTAGGATGATGGCGTCCTCCGACACCCGGTAACCTTTGGACGCCTGGATAACCTTTACCTTATTCCGAAAAAGGCCATCTATTGTTTCTGAATGCTCCTGCAAAATCAGTCCCGATTCATAATCACACTAATGCGATTCATGTCATTCAACCCACATTCAATCCAATCAGGATCAAAATACGTTCAACACCAATCCGGATGAGATCTTGGGATAAAAGTAAGTGGATTTGTGAGGCATTTTCTGCCCCAATTCCGCTGCTTTACGCATTTGGTCAACCCGGGTTGGGTTGAGGATAAAGCTTATTTGAACATCCCCTCGGAGAGTTCTGTTTACAGCGTCGAAAATTGAAGGGGTGTATTCGATATGATCTTCCGAGTTCTCTTTGTCCAATCCAAATACGTGCCCTAGAATAAACTCGCGAAGTATGGTCACATCCAGATTGGCAAGGGCTTCAGGAAGATCATGTGCGATCAAGGGCTGTCCAGTTCTATCATTTTTCATGCTTAACAGAAAAAATTTGTTTTCTCCGTGGACAACCATTCCAAAATGTCCTCCCACGTCCAGGTATTGATGCAACTTCAGCGCAAGTTCATGAGATGACTTTTCCAAGTCATTAAGATCACAGTCCATCTCATGAATATCAAAGTGATCTCGAAGTCTTGTCGAAAATTCGGCCATACATGAATTATCAATGTTCTTGAGCATCCGGTGCGCGGGAAGTATTGTAAGGCCAGGATGAGACATGGAGGTGAGATAAGCCATCACGTATTTGTGCGGATGCTCGGGCCCGGAAACGTTGAGATTTTCCATTTCATTACAATAGGCTAAGGATGTCTCATATCTGTGATGCCCATCGGCTATGAACAGGCTCTTATCTCCTAAGAATTCGGTGATCTCTTTAACTGTTTTTTCGTCACTCACGTTCCACGTTCGGTGAACTATGTTGTCCGAATCTTGAACTTCCTGTTCCGGTTTTGTTCTCAAAAGAGATTGGTACAGTTGCATGACAACTTCATCATGATCGTCAAACATCGCGTGGATGGGAGTGAAATTCGCCCGGCAGGCACGCAATAATTCCAACTGATCCTTTTTAGGTCCCACATAGGTCTTTTCGTGAGGCAGAACTTTCCCAACACCGTAATCGCCGACCTTAACCAAACCGACCAAACCGTCCAGTCTCCTCCGTTCGCCTTCAGGTTCTCTGAAATCCATTTGATAAAGAGTGAATCCGGGTTTTGATCGTCTGACCAGAACATTGTCACGCATCCAGTTCCTGAGCGTAATTGCGGCTCTCGTATACCTGTTGTTGTCCGCTGTGTCATTGGCGAATCGCTTGCCAAGAACCAACCTTATGATGTTATGAGGGCAGCTATTGTAGAAGAATTCCTGTTGTTCCGGAGATATGATGTCATATGGAGGAGTAATAAGATTACTCAGGTCTTCTGAGCGGTCCGGGTTGTAATGCACCATTTTGAAAGGTATAACTTCGGCCATGAACGGGGTCCTCGACGAGTCAAATCTTAACGACGCGTACTCTTAATTCAGATTTTACGATTTCTTAAATGAGGTTGAAGAAAAACCTTTATTCAAAAAATATCTTTATAGAATAACATATCATGAGCCCTAAGATCAAATCCCAATTCGGAGAACAAAAAAAGGGAGCTTTTCTTTGTGAAAGCTCCCTTTCAAACCAGGGTTTGTCCAAAAAAATCTATTTCTTGCTGTCTTTTACCTCTTCAAAATCAGCGTCAACCACATCTTCTTCATGTTTAGGGCCTGACTGAGATTGGCCAGATTCAAATCCGGCTCCAGCCTCGGGGCCTGCGCCACCAGATGCGGACGCCTGAGAATACATAGCTTCAGCCAGTTTGTGGGACGCCTGCTGTAGCTCTTCCATAGCCGCCTTTATTGCTGCGGCGTCCGAACCTTCCATAGCTGTTTTAGTCTTAGTTATGGCCGCTTCAATAGCGGTTTTAACGGATGAATCAACTTTGTCTCCGTGTTCTTTCAATGACTTCTCAGTCATGTAAATTGTGGAGTCAGCCTGATTTCTCGCATCTATCAGTTCACGTTTGTTTCTGTCTTCTTCAGCGTGCAATTCCGCGTCTTTGACCATCCTCTGAATCTCTTCTTCAGTCATTCCACTAGATGCGGTGATCTTGATGGACTGTTCCTTTCCTGTTCCGAGATCTTTAGCGGAAACATGAACAATGCCGTTCGCGTCGATGTCAAACGTGACTTCGATTTGCGGCAGCCCACGTGGCGCCGGTGGAATTCCAACCAGTTCGAAACGGCCCAGAGTCTTGTTGCTAGCAGCCATTTCGCGCTCACCCTGCAATACGTGAATTGACACGGACGGCTGGTTGTCCGACGCGGTAGAGAAGGTCTGGCTTTTTCTAGTTGGGATCGTGGTATTCTTTTCGATAAGTCTTGTGAATACTCCTCCCAATGTTTCGATACCAAGAGACAAAGGTGTGACGTCCAACAAGAGGACATCCTTGACTTCTCCTCTGAGGACGGCTCCCTGAATCGCAGCCCCCACGGCCACAACTTCGTCGGGGTTAACCCCTCTGTGGGGTTCTTTCGCAAAAAGCTCCTTCACTCTTGCCTGAACGGCCGGCATCCTCGTCATACCACCGACAAGGATAACCTCATTTATTTGATCAGGAGTCACCCCTGCGTCCTTCATGGCGGCCTTGCAAGGCCCAACAGTCCTTTCAATCAAGTCTTGAACCAATAAATCCAGTTTGGCCCTTGTGAGCTTCATCGTTAGATGTTTAGGGCCAGCGGCGTCCGCTGTGATGAATGGCAGATTAATATCGGTCTCCATTGAAGAGCTAAGCTCTATCTTGGCTTTTTCCGCCGCCTCTTTGAGTCGCTGAAGAGCCATCTTGTCATTACGTAAATCGATTCCCTGATCCTTCTTAAATTCGTTAGCCAGGTAATCCATCACTCTCTGATCAAAATCTTCTCCGCCCAAATGAGTGTCACCGTTTGTTGATTTGACTTCAAAAACGCCATCCCCGATCTCCAGGACTGAAATATCGAAAGTTCCTCCACCTAAGTCAAAAACAGCGACCTTTTCTTCTTTCTTCTTATCGAGCCCATAAGCAAGTGAAGCGGCAGTCGGCTCATTGATGATCCGAAGAACGTTGAGCCCAGCTATTCGGCCGGCGTCTTTTGTAGCCTGTCTCTGAGAATCATTAAAATACGCAGGAACGGTAACGACTGCATCCTTAACTTCTTCTCCGAGGTAATCCTCTGCCGTCTTCTTCATCTTTTGAAGAATCATGGCGGAAATTTCCGCCGGGGTGTAGTCCCGACCTCTGACTTCTACCGCTGCTTCGTCGTTTTTACCGCGAACTATCTTATAGGAACAAACCTTGATATCGTCCTGAACTTCTTTGGAATCGAATTTTCGACCAATCAGTCTCTTTATGGCGAATAAGGTGTTTTCCGGATTCGTGATGGCTTGCCTCTTCGCCACTTGTCCGACTAGTCGTTCCCCTGAGTCTGTGAACGCCACCATCGAAGGTGTCGTACGGCCGCCTTCGGAATTTGCGATAACTACCGGATCGCCGCCTTCAAGAATCGCTACACACGAATTCGTGGTTCCTAAATCTATGCCAATGACTTTTCCCGCCATTTTAGCCTCCTAGCCGTTTTGGGTCATTTGAATAACGTAAATTCGTTGAAAAACATTTCAATTTAATTTAGCCGCTGTTGACACTATGACTTTCGCCGGTCTCAACAATCGGTCTTTATACATATAGCCTTTCTCAAGTTCTCTGGTCACCAAGTTGGATGGCCCTTTTGCTGAAGGTTCTTGGGCGATGGCCTCGTGAAACTGAGGATCAAAGCCGGCGCCTAAGGCCTCAATTTCAGTTACACCATACTTTTTCAACGCTTCTGCAAACATTCTCAGCACCATCTTGACTCCTTGAGTCAGCGGATTTTCCATGTCATCTTTGGGGCTGTTACTGAGCGCTCTTTCCAAATTATCAACCACAGGTAAAAGCTCTCTGAGTAAATCTTCGTCCTTATATTTCAATAACTTAGATCTTTCCTGCAGGGAACGTTTCTTGAAATTTTCTAACTCAGCCACCGAACGTAACCATCTATCCCGGTTTTCCTCAGATTCTTTCAGCACTTTGTCAAAAGCGCTTTCTTTCGAATCATCCAAATCCGATTTCTGAGATAGAAAATCTTCGTCAACCGCTATCACATCAGTCGACCCGTGAGGTTCAAGTCGCCCCGCGCCATCGGATTCGACAGTTTTTTTACTATTATCGTTTTTTTTACCTACCACGTCCGCCTCCGGCAATTTTACTCAATCGCTATCCATCAGCATTATTAATACTTACTATATTCAATACTAATTTTTGGCTTTTCCGTCCGCCTTTCAGTCGGTTTATGCGCCTAAAACGCTTCTTCGGCCACTTTGTTTAAGTAAATAGTCCCGGATACTTCTTAAAAAACTGGAAACACCGGTCAAATAACGCAAAATACTTTGTCTGAGTCTTTCAGATGGGCGCCATGCCGGACTTTGTCAAGTGTTATGAGAACAGGAGAAGAGCTGATGCGGCAACTCTACCTGGTACTCCAGGGAGAAGGCCGCAAAGCTAAAGTCCTGCTCCAAAAGGGCCCCAGATTTTCAGATCACGGTATTTTGAGGCGCTTTTTTTCGGCTTTTAATTTCTCACGATGGAATGAGAGGAGGTTTTTCTTTACTCTGTAAAGTTTTTCAGAAAGAGAAACTTTGTATATATGCGGGTTGGAAAATCTCTTGAACTCCTGTTCAAGCGCTTCCAATTGCTGTAAAGCCCGTGTTCTGATTTCCAAGAGGGGGGGACATTTATAAACTTGCCGACCATTTCTAAAAATCGGAACCATAAGCTCCATTGTCTTAAAAGGAGGCTTATAAACCTTTTTCATATAATCGTACATGGGATGATGCGCCATAATCGGTCTTGAGTGGGGAATCGGTTCATCAATCTGAGTTAACAGATCCCCTATCATCCGGTTCCCTCCGTTGAAGAATCGGAAAATTTTCTTGATACCCGGGTTGGTCACCTTATTCGGATTGTGGGAAATCTTGATTCTTGGCGTGAGCTTCCCGTCTCCGCGATCTACCGCCATTAGTTTGTATACGACGCCCAACGCAGGGGTTTGATAAGAAGTCATGAGTCTGGTCCCGACACACCAAATGTCAATCTGGGCTCCCTGTTGTTTGAGGCTTTCAATCAACCATTCATCCAGGTCACTACTCGCCAGGATTTTTGTTTCGCCAAATCCCGCATCGTTGAGCATTTGTCTGGCGACTTTGGAGTAATAAGCAAGGTCGCCGCTATCTATCCTGACGCCACTGAGTCTCTTACCCTTTAGGTCAAGCTCACGGCCAACCTGAATAGCGTTTCTGATTCCTTGTATTGTGTCGTAAGTGTCTACAAGTAGGACACAATTATCTGGAAAAACACGGCCGAACCCTCTAAAGGCTTCTATCTCATTTTCAAAACTTTCAACCCAACTGTGAGCGTGAGTGCCCCTGACGGGAATTCCGAATAATTTACCCGACTTCACATTGGACGTCCCGTCGCATCCTCCAATATAGGCCGCGCGGGCTCCGTAGAGCGCTGCTTGTGTTCCATGAGCCCTCCTCGTGCCAAAATCGACCACGGGGTCTCCTTTGGCTGCCGTACAAAGCCTGGCGGCTTTGGTGGCTATGAGCGTTTGATGTCCAACCAACGCTAGTAAGGTGGTTTCCAGAATCTGAGCTTCCGCAATTGGCCCCACGACTCTAATCAGAGGCTCATTCGGAAAAACTAGAGTTCCCTCTGGCACAGCCCACACGTCACCTGAAAAAGAAACTCCCGATGCAAGCGCTTCAAGGGCTTCCTCGGAGAAAATTCCAGTGCTTGCCAAATATTCAATATCGTCAGGATAAATAGCCAGATTGTTTATATAGCTGATGACACTTTCCAGTCCTGAGAACACACAAAACCCCCCGTCATCGGGATTTTGCCTGTAATACAAATCAAAACACGCCTGGTAATTGCCTCGCCCGAGTAGACGGTAACCCGCCGACATGGTCAGTTCGTAGAGATCCGTATCAAGTGTTAGGTTTTCCCTTCTCAGCGAATTTATGACAGGACCGGCATCCGATGAAGAGATAGTTTTTCCGGAAGTTGCGTCCACTATTTGCAACGCGTCTATTTTATTCTTTGTCTTCTGATCTAAAATTGATAGATTCATGGAATTCAAAAAATTCCTTACGAAAAAAGGATAGCGATAGAATCTGTAAATGGCTTTGTCGCAATCCCTTTTTCAGTGATTATACCGGAAATGAGTTCCGCAGGCGTGACGTCAAACGCTATGTTTCTTGCCGCTACACCTTCAGGGGCCACGGGAACTCCACAAATACTGGTAACCTCAATCGGATCTCGCTCCTCAATGGGTATAAATTTCCCTGAAGACAAGGAAATGTCTATGGTAGACAAGGGGGCCGCGACATAAAAAGGTATAGCATGTCGACTCGCCAGTACTGCTACAGAGTATGTGCCTATTTTGTTCGCTGTATCGCCGTTGGCGGCTATCCTGTCGGCTCCGACAATAGCCTTGGTTATTTCACCGGACTGCATTATTGCCCCTGCGGCATTGTCCGTAATTACGGTCACGGGTATTCCGAGTTTCATTAACTCCCACGCAGTGATTCTCGATCCCTGATTCAAAGGCCTGGTTTCATCAGCATAAACCCGGATTTTCTTGCCCGTTTCAAAAGCGGCTCGGATTACTCCCAATGCGGTTCCGTAACCAGCGGTGGCAAGTCCCCCGGCGTTGCAATGTGTCAGAATAACATCCCCATCCTTGAACAGACCTTGGCCGTGCATTCCTATAAGCTCACACAGCCGTCTGTCTTCGGCTTCAATTGATACAGCTTCTTGAACAAGAATCGCCTGAATATTAGGAAGAGTTGATCCCCTGTTTGTGTAAAAGACATTTTTCATGCGTTCCAGCGCCCAAAAGAGATTTACCGCTGTGGGACGGGTCTTGCCAATTTTAGAACAGACATGTTCAAAATGATTAGGCGCGTCTTTAGCCCTGTCGATTCCGACTTCCAACATACCCAGAGCTACCCCCATGGCCGCCGCGACACCTATGGCAGGCGCGCCACGCACCGAGAGCTTCTTTATAGCGTCGCAGAGAACATCAACATCATATATTTCGAGATACTTTTCTTCCCTGGGCAGCAATGTCTGATCAAGAAGTCTTATATGGTTTTCCCGCCATTCTATAGTTCTAAAAGGGTCTTGCACCTTAGTCCTCCAGAAAAGGGTCTAAGCAAAAGCTTGTTTATAACATTATAGAAATATCACGTGAAAAGCGATATGCAAAAAGATTTCCTTAAAAGAGGAAACTTTACCGAACAACATCATATTTACATTCTAAAAAACAATATGATGTGCATAAATAATTATAAATTAGTTGCATTATATCATTGATGGTGCTATAGATCCTTAAAAAACACGAGGTGACAGAATGAGCCTCAGATTCATAGCATTGCTATTATTGGCCATTTCTCTTTTAGCTTTTCCTAGCGTTACCAATGTCTATTCAGATAACCTGATGGCTTTAAATGTCTGCCAGGAGTTGGTAAATAATGCTCGAGCCTATGAATCTCGGGCCACATGGCACAGTAAAGTAGCGCAAGGCCTGATGCAGCAAATACAGAATATGGCTCAACTTACTAAGAATCAGGGAACCATCCAGGCCATGGATAACCTCTTTCAACAATATGACCAGAATCGTCAGATGGAAAATCAGATGAGGCAACTTTTCCGCCAGTTATCCGAACAGGCGCAGCAGTGTATGAAAACTGTAAACTGACACTTATTCCTTTTCTTCAGAAACTCTATGCGCCTTAAGATAAATCTTACAGACAAGGCGCATAAACTTCTTTCACCCCAAGACTAATCTTCAATTTCTTCAGAATTCGCCCAAACTCTTCAAAATTTTTTCACCCAGCGATCGACAAATTTATTAGGCGGGAACCAAACATGCCGGAGACTTGGATCACATTGGAAATAGAGGTTTCGAATCAGGCGTCTGACTCGGTGTCGAATTTTCTTTTAGATATCGGCGCAGGTGGTTGCGTGATCGAAGATCTAAACCTGGATCTCGTAAAGGTTGTGGGCTATCTCAAGACTGAGCAGTGGCACGCATCAAAGGAGAAAACGGAAACCTTTCTTAAGAGCCTAAAGGTCTTTTTCCCTTTTATCCAGGAACCGATGATTCATATAAGTCCTCTAAAACAGGAAAACTGGGCTATAGCCTGGCAGGACCGATTCAAGCCTATGAAAATAGGAGTAAGATTAATTGTAGCCCCTCCATGGGACCAACCTGAAGAAACCGAAAACAAGATTGTAATTATCATCGAACCTGCGGAGGCATTTGGCACAGGCACTCATGAAACTACCCAAGGCTGTTTGATTCTTCTGGAACAAACAATTGAAAAAGTTGTCCGTGACTCGAGAGGCTGTAGCGTGCTCGACATTGGTTGTGGCTCAGGGATTTTGGCTTTAGCCGCTGTGAAATTGGGAGCCGCTCCCGTAATAGCCGTGGATAGCGATCCTGTGGCGGTATATTCCGCCAAAAAGAACGCGGGTCTAAATGGGGTGGCTGAGTTAATCGAAATCAAATTGTCAAGTCTAGCCCAACTTTCCCGTAGCGCAGATGTGGTAACAGCGAATCTGGATTTTCGCTCATTAGTTGACGCAGCCCCGAAGTTGGCGGAGCTTTCCCGGAAATATTTGATAATTGCAGGTGTCACCAGAACGGATTGGGATGAAATGAAAAGAACATTCCGTGAAACAGGACTGAAGCTTGAAAAAGAAATTGTGGACAAAGAATGGGGTTCCGGCCTGTTTTCTCATGTCTGAGCGGTCATCTCGACGTTATTGTGTTTGAAAGATGTTTGCGAAGCCCAAGATAATCATTCTCGGAGGACCAACAGCCTCAGGGAAAACATCCGTGGCGCTCGAATTGGCGCGTGGGATTAAATCTGCTATTATTTCTGCGGATTCTATTCAGGTCTACAGATTTTTAGATATCGGCTCGGCCAAGCCGTCACGATCTGAACGAGAAAGAGTCCCCCATTACATGCTGGATATTAGATATCCTGACGAAGATTTCTCAGCGGGAGACTACGTCAGGGAGGCCAGATCGGCAATTGCAAAAATTGTTGAAAAATCGGCGCTTCCACTTGTGGTTGGCGGTACAGGTTTGTATATTAGATTATTAAGAGGAGGAATAGCGGATCTTCCTCGGGCTGACTCTACATTGAGGTCACGGTTACACGGGATTGAGGAAGTGGAAGGAACGGGAAGTCTATTTCGCCGACTGGAAGTTGTTGATCCTTTGTCGGCTCAAAGCATAGGGCCCTGTAACTACACTCGAATTTTAAGAGCCTTGGAGGTATTTGAATTAACGGGTAAACCGATTTCATATTTCCACAAGCAACACGCTTTGAAAGATTGTCCTTACGAAATTCTTTACCTGGGACTCAGTCCTGAACGTGAAAAGCTCTATCGATCAATTGATAATCGTGTAGATAGTATGTTAAATGAAGGTTTGTTAGATGAGGTAAAGGATTTATACGACAAGGGATATTCCCGAGATCTTAAGTCTTTGCAATCTCTTGGGTATAGGCATGCAGGGATGGTTCTTTCCGGAGAAACGGACATTTCGGAAGCGGCAGTATTAATGAAGAAAGATACCCGTCATTACGCCAAGAGACAGTTGACATGGTTTAGATCAGAGCCCGATGTTAGATGGTTTGATCCTCAAGAAATCTCGACTATCGGGGTTGAGGTTGATAACTTTCTCGGACACTAATGGTGATCCGAGAGTTTCCCCAACGAGTGAAAAACGTTTTAAATATAAAATGGTCACTCGAGGGATTATTATTTAGGGGGCGCTCAGATGCCAAAAACTCATTTTAATATTCAAGACCAATTCTTAAACCAGGTCCGCAAAGCCAGAATTGAGATAGAAGCCGCGCTGACTTCAGGCACTTCAATAAAGGGCTTTGTTCGAAGCTTCGACAGTTTTTGTATAATAGTAGAAGATTCCGAAGATACCTATCTTGTTTATAAGCATTCGCTCTCGTTGATTAAACCGGCCGAAAGGGGAGTCAAGATACCGGGGCTGGTTTGATCATCAATCTACAGAGCGTATTTGAAAATGCTTGGCCCGGATCATCACGGGTGTGGATCGTTCCCCGGAAAGTGGGCCCGAATCTCAAATAAAACTGGTTTAAAAACTGGTTGGAGTTTCTAGTTCTATGCCAACCGGGCAATGATCCGAGCCCTCGACGTCTGTCAGTATAAAAGCGCGTGTGACAGATGTTTCCAGATCGGGGCTGACAAAGACATAATCAATTCTCCAACCTATATTTCTACTCCTCGCGCCGCTTTTCATGTCCCACCAACTGTACTGAACCAGGTCGCTGTTTAGCATTCTAAACGTGTCCAAATAACCTGTGGCCATGGCCTTGTCAATCCACTGTCTCTCTATAGGCAGGAAACCGGAGACCTTTGAGTTTTCTTTCGGTCGAGCCAAATCAATCTCATTGTGAGCTGTATTCACATCACCCAGAAAGACTATTTTCCGTCCTCGGGCTCGTAGCTCTTCTATGTAATTGAGAAAGGCGTCATAAAAATCGAGTTTGTATTTTAGCCTTTCAGCGTTCATCTTTCCATTTGGAAAATAAACATTCAGCAATATGAATTCTCCGAAATCAAGCTGAAGAAAGCGTCCTTCGGAATCGAATTCAGGGATGTTCATTCCGTGCTTCACATCGTGAACCGAAATTTTCGAATAAGTCGCAACACCGCTGTATCCTTTACGGGACGCGCTACTCCAGTATGAAGCGTACCCGTTCGGAGAAAGAAGATCCTCCGACAACTGGTCCTTGCTAGCCTTGGTTTCCTGAATACAAAGGACATCAGGACTCTCCCTCTGGAGCCAATCTACAAAACCCTTTTTGTAAACCGCCCTGATGCCATTGACATTCCAGCTTAGTATCCGAATCAACCTTGACATGGGATAAACCCTCGGAGAAAAAATGAAAAACCCGGCGCAATGCGGCCGGGATCATGGTTAGGATTTGGTGCCGAAGGCCGGACTCGAACCGGCACGAGCTTTCGCCCGCCACCCCCTCAAGATGGTGTGTCTACCAAGTTCCACCACTTCGGCTTGAGCAGCAGTATATTTATCAAACTCACTATCGTCAAGAGCAAAAGATCATGGGAAATATCCGACAGGAAATTCGGGTATCTAAGGTTGTAATTATAAACAGTGACTATAAAAACCAATCATTTTAAATAAAAAGATAAAATATTTCAAGTAAAAATCGCTTGACATATCAACTATAACTTTATAATCTTTTTTTAAGGCGTCTCAGTTTTATGCATGTAGAGCAGTCAGTCGGTAATCTTGTCTGATATCTTATAAGTAAAGTCAAACCGATATGGATAATTGTTAAAATTGAAGTGTCGCTCAGCCTGACCGAATAGCGATATTAGTAATAAGACCGGCAGACCTTGAGGAAACAGACGTTGGAGAACAAAATTGCATCAACCCGTCCTGATAAAAGAACTCATCGAATTTCTGGCTCCCCGGCAGGGGGGAGTCTATGTGGATGGATGTCTGGGCGCAGGTGGGTATGCTGAAGCTATTCTCGAAGCTTCGGGGCCGGATGGCAAATTATTCGGTTTTGATATCGATGAAGAGGCGTTAAGCAGAGCCCAGGCCAGATTGCAAAACTACGGAGAACGTTTTACCTGTCGGCACGCCGGATACCACGACGCACAGTCAATTCTGAAATCAATCGGGGTAGGAAAGGTGGACGGAATCGTGGTCGATTTAGGATTGAGTTCGGACCAATTGGATGATCCCCTGAGAGGTTTCAGTTTCAGGTTCGCCGGTCCGTTAGACATGCGTTTCGATAGGGCTGCAGGAGACTCTGCCGAAGATTTGTTAAAAAATATAAGTCGAGCTGAACTCGAAAAGATAATTCGTGAATACGGTGAGGAGCCCAGAGCGGCAAGAATTGCTCAGAGACTTAAAGAAAGCGCGAACGGTGGAGTTCTTACAAATACCCAGGAACTCTCTAATGTTGTGTTAAGAACAATAGGCCGAAAAAGAGGTAAAATTCATCCTGCCACCAGGGTCTTCCAGGCACTGAGAATCCTGGTCAACAACGAGTTGGGAAATCTGGAAAAGGGACTCGAAGAACTCCCAGAGATATTGAACCAACACGGTCGTCTAGTCATTGTGTCATACCATTCTCTGGAAGACAGGATGGTAAAAAGATCTTTTAGGGAAAAATCCCGGAAGAGCGAACGCTGGCAAATTCTTACACCCAAGCCTTTGCGACCTTCCAGGGAGGAGTTACGAGACAATCCTAGATCAAGATCCGCAAAGATGCGGATAATCGAGGCTCTGTAAACTTCTGACAAATGCAGGACACTCAATGGAAGAAACTCGACACTGGATCAGCCTCTTCAGGTGGATCAACAACAAGCAAGGAAACTGCTTCTCAAGATCAAACCCCGACATCAAGGGTGTCGAGAATTATTCTATGTTCTCTCGTGGGAGTTCTACTAATTTTGCTCCTCGTTGGTTTGTTCAATGTATGGACGAGAATGGCCCTTGTTCAGTTGGGATACGAGATTTCAGCGTTGGAGAATAAAAACAAAGAACTTAAGAGTCGTGCCAGAGAACTAAGTCTTGAATTGTCATCTTTGGAATCGCCTGTTGAACTTGAAAAAAAAGCAAGGAAGCAAGGACTGAGGTTACCGTCTGTTGGCAGGATAATCCATGTTCCGGAATGAAAAATCAATAAACTGGATGGTCGTGAGAATCGCCATTGTGGCGTGCGTTTTCGCTGTCGCATCAGCGGTCCTGATTGCGCGTGCATATCGGCTACAGATAGTAGATTCCGATACCCTCAAGAAGAGGGCCGAGAAACAGCGGGCCATGAACATTCATCTGGAAGCGCGAAGAGGTTTTATATTTGACAGAACAGGTGAACAACTGGCCGCAAGCCTTGAAGTTGACTCTGTTTATGCGCGTCCCAGAAAATTGGTAGACCAATCAGAGAGAACCCAGACTGCCGATACGCTTTCCAGAATCCTTGACATGGACAAAAAGGAAATTCTCAACAAACTTGATGAACCTAAACCTTTTGTCTGGATAAAAAGAAGAGTGTCGCCTGTCACGGCGGAAAAAGTGCGCAAAAGCAACCTGTCGGGAATATATACTGATCCGGAATACCAGAGATTTTATCCGCTCAAAAACCTGGCTTCTCACACAATCGGTTTCGCTGGGATAGATTCAAGAGGGTTGGAAGGGCTTGAATTATTTTATGATAAGTTTCTTAAGACAGCGCCCATTCCTGTAACCGCGCAAAAAGATAATTTGGGACGACGGATCATGTTCGCTGCAACGGACCGGTCGCCGGAACGCAACGATGTTCACATTACTCTTGATCGTAACATTCAGTTCATAGTAGAGCGCGAGTTAGAAGCGGCTGTGAATCGCGAACACGCGAAAAGTGGCGTCGTGATTGTATTGGATGAAGATTCAGGGGAGATTTTAGCTTTAGCGGTTCGTCCTACTTTTAATCTAAACGTTTTTGAACAGTCGGCGGCAGGCTCTCGAAGAAACAGAGCCGTGGCCGATATTTTTGAGCCAGGCTCCACCTTCAAGGTTTTTCTAGCGGCTACTGCGCTTGATCTGGGGAAGGTGAACAGGTCCGACGTATTTTTCGTGAATAATGGATTATATCGCTACAATGGCTCCGAAATTCATGATGTAAGTCCTCACAAAAACCTTACCTTTGATGAAGTACTAATTAATTCCAGCAACATAGGAGCAGTGAAGGTCTCAGAAAAAATTTCAAAAACCGAATATTACCACATGCTAAAGGAATTCGGATTTGGTTCATTAACTAACGTTGATCTTCCTGGTGAGAGACCCGGAATATTACCGAAGCCCAGTCACTGGTCGGTTCTTACAAAAGCCAACATGGCTTTTGGACAGGGCATCAGCGTTACGCCTATTCAGCTTGCGATAGGATTCGCCGCTGCGATCAACGGCGGAAAGCTCTACAAACCGCGTCTCCTCAAAAGTATTACCAACGCTTTGGGTGAAACAGTCTTTGATAACCCGGCGCTATTGCTGAGAAGGACCGTAAGTGAAGAAACTTCTTCGGCGCTGGTGGACATTTTGAGAAAAACCGTTGTTCAGGGCACAGGAAAAGGGGCCTCAATTCCTGGAGTAGACATTATAGGGAAGACAGGAACAGCCCAAAAAGCTGATTCTGCAGGTGGCTATTCCAAAGACAGATATCTCATGTCCTTCTTAGGAGCGATCCAAAGCGCTAAACCGAGAGTAGTCATTCTCGTGCTTATAGACGAGCCTGCATCAGGTAATGATCGAACTGGTGGAAAAGTTGCGGCCCCTGTTTTCAAAAGAATCGCCGAAGGAATTCTGGCTTTGTCTGGAAGTTCTCCTCGCTCCACGGGTCAGTTGGTCGAAAACAAGAAACCAGTCGGAAAGATCATTGACGCCTGTGTAACAAGCTTTAATCCAAAACCCGGAATGAAACCCGGTGAATGGGTAATGCCTGATCTAAAGGGTTCCGATATCAGAGAGGTTGTGGATGTTTGTGGCAAAATGAAATGTGATCTTTCGATTGAAGGAGTGGGCCATGTAGCCCGACAAAATCCGAAACCGGGCGAAACAGTTCGTGAAGGCGCCCCAATAAAGATTTCGTGTTCCGGAGGAATATATTGAGCGTGGTGTTGGCTGACATCCTGAAAGTTATCAAAACCCTGGAGATCTGGGGCAACCCTGATATTGAAATTAAAGGGGTTTCTCATGATAGCCGACAGGTGAGGCAGGACTATGCGTTTGTGGCCATCAAGGGAGACAAGGCGGACGGATGCGATTTTGTCGCCAAGGCTGTTGAGAATGGGGCAAAGGTCGTCATAGCGGAGGAATTACCCCCTAGAGGTTTTGATTTTTCCAGATGTGTCTGGGTGAGAGTCAAGAATTCACGTCAATGTTTGGGGCCATTCTCTTCATGGGTTTACGGAAGGCCTTCGGAAAACATTAGAGTGATTGCCATAACTGGGACCAATGGAAAAACTACGACAACTTTCTTGCTGGAATCGATCCTTAAAACAGCGAACTATGTCCCAGGAGTTGTCGGAACAATATCTCACAGATGGCCAGGGGTTGAGGTGTCCGCTGCCAATACCACTCCTGAAGCGTCTGACGTCCAGAAAATGCTTTCCCAAATGAAGAATTCAGGTGTCACCCATGCAATCATGGAGGCCTCCTCCCATGGTCTTTTTATGCGGCGTCTGGATGGTTGCAATTTCGACGTGGGCGTTTTCAGTAATTTGACCCATGACCATCTCGATTTTCATCAAAATATGGAGGCTTACTATGAGGCCAAGAAAATCCTCTTCACGGAACTGTTGCCTCTGTCCACCAAACAAGATGTATGTGCGGCAATAAACATAGATGATTCTTATGGTTTTAGATTGGCGAAAGAGACAAAGTCAGTTCCCACAATAAAATTTGGTTCGACGGATGATCCAGATATCTATCCCAGCCAGACTAAAATTTCTCAAGATGGAGTCAAGGCGCTCGTTCAGACTCCTGAAGGACCAATTGAAATTGAGTCATCATTAGTTGGAGCATTTAATCTGTCCAATATCCTGGCGTCGATTTCGGTGAGCCTAAAGTTGGGCATTCCCAAGGCGATAATTATTCAGGGGATAAAGAATCTGAAAACAGTACCCGGTCGCCTTGAGCGGGTAGATTCAAAACTAGGAGCCATATTTGTAGATTATGCCCACACTCCCAATGCGCTCAAGAACGTCCTGGACGCTTTACGAGAGGTTTGTTCAGGCCGCCTCGTTACCTTGATGGGGTGCGGAGGGGACAGGGACAAAACCAAACGGCCGGTTATGGGAAGGGAAGCGGCCGGTGGGAGTGACTGTGTAATAATTACTTCCGACAATCCTCGTAGTGAAGATCCTCTGGAAATAATAAACCAGATAGAACAGGGCGTCTTGTCTTTTGGTTTCAACAAAACGCTTGATGATCAAGTAAACGCTGACATCAAAAAAGGTTCCTATATCGTGATAACCGACCGGAAAGAAGCCATCAAGTGGGCCATGAACAGGATGGAACTCCATGACACGTTACTCTTGGCCGGCAAAGGTCATGAAACTTATCAAGAGATTAAAGGGATTAGATATCCTTTTGACGACAGGCAGATAGCTCTTCAAGAGTCTCGAGAGCTGGAAGCTTTTGTTTGCAGGGATAATGACTCACCAAGACCACTAAAAGGTACCAAGGCTTAGCAGATGAGATCTGAAGCTGGACCATATACAGTCAACAACATTTTGGAATCTACTTCTGGGGTCTTGCTTCAGGGCAGAGCGGACGCGGCTTTTGACGGAATTTGCACTGACACAAGGGAACTGGGGCCAAACGATCTTTTCGTTCCTTTAACAGGTCAGAATTACGATGGAAACAGTTTTGTGATTCCGGCCCTCGACGCCGGGGCTGGGGGAAGCCTGGTTAATTGCGATGTTCAATTGGAAATCCCTTATCACCTCTCCGATCATGTCCTGATTCAAGTTCAGGATACCCTCCGATCTTTGACCGACCTTGCATCAACCCACCGAAAAATATACCCAACCCCACTCATCGCGATTACCGGGTCCTCCGGCAAAACCACCGTGAAAGAAATGATAGGGTCTGTACTCAGAAAGCATGGGCCCGTAAAGATTACACTTGGAAACCTCAATAATTTGATAGGTCTGCCTATGACAGTTTTGGACATCCAACGTGATCATAAATTTGCGGTGGTGGAAGCAGGAATCAATCGCTTTGGAGAAATGGATCTCCTCGCAAAGGCCGCATCGCCTAATGTCGCTGTGATCACAAGTATCGGACAAGCCCACTTGGAAGGTCTTGGTTCTATAGAAAATATCGCCATTGAAAAATTCAAGCTCGTACAGGGGTTAGTTCCCGGTGGTTTAGGTATCATTCCTGAAAATAGTGAAGTCCTTAGAAAACTTATGGGGCGATTTAATGGGCGAATAGTTACCTTTGGTCGGACTAGAGGAGATTTCAAAGCTGACAATATAAAACTCGGAGTTCAAACCTCGTTTGAAATAGTCGGACCCTTTGGACGAACGGACATCAAATGGAACGTGATGGGGCTTCACAATATTTTGAATTCATTGGCAGCCTGCGCCGCTTGCCTGGAGTTAAAGATTCCGATTGAAGACATTCGAGAGGGCCTTCAAAATTTTAGGCCTCCTGCCTGGAGGATGGAAGTTACAGATCTGATGTGCTCAAGACAACTGATTCGTGACTTTTACAACGCTAATCCGCTTTCAATGAAAGCAGCCTTGGAAGCCTTGACCTTTTATCGTGGCAAACGGTCCGTTGTAGCTATTCTAGGAGACATGATGGAGTTGGGAGATCATGCGGCTGATCTTCACGAAGAAATCGGAGCCTTCGCCGGCAAAGCCTGTATAGACAGTATTGTCTATATCGGAGCTTTCAGGGATGATTTTGCCAGAGGATTCTTGTCTTCCGGTGGAGATGACAGCACGCTAAGGCTATTTTCTGATAAAGAGCGGGCTTGGGAATTTTTGAGAGGATCGATCAGCGATTTTCAACTAATTCTTGTTAAAGGATCTCGGGCTATGAAGATGGAATTGATCGCCGATCAAATCGAAAGGGAGATCTAGAAAATGCTGTATCACCTCCTTTATCCTCTAAATGCTGACTTAATCTTATTTAACGTTTTCAGATATATATCATTCAGAGCCATTATGGCTACCCTGACAGCCTTAATGATAAGCTTTCTCTTGGGCAGACCACTTATAGATTATTTGAGGGAATTTCAGATTGGTCAGATGGTTAGAGATGATGGTCCTCAGTCACACCTTGAAAAGACTGGCACACCTACTATGGGTGGTGTGCTCATCCTCTTTGCGATGACATTTTCCTGTCTACTTTGGGCAAGGCTGGACAATGTCTATGTATGGGTTGTGCTTGGTGTCACTCTTTCTTATGGCGCTATTGGTTTTCTGGACGATTATTTGAAGATCCGCAGGCAGAGCCACAATGGCTTGAGCGGCAAGCAGAAACTGGGGCTTCAGTTATTGATAGGCGGACTGGTTGGGTTGTTTCTCTGGATGGATCCATCATTCAAGACAACTCTCGCAGTCCCCTTTTTCAAAAACTTTCATCCCGATCTTGGCTTTTGGTACCCTATATTCGCCGCCCTGGTAATCGCTGGAGCTTCAAACGCGGTAAATTTGACGGATGGCCTCGATGGTTTAGCCATAGGGCCTGTAATGATATGCGCCGCCACCTACCTATTATTCGCCTATATTGCCGGCCACCTGAAACTGGCCCAGTATCTTCAGGTACCATACATTCCCGGATCTGGAGAACTCTGTGTAGTTTGCGGAGCAATGCTTGGCGCAGGCATGGGGTTCCTCTGGTACAACGCTTACCCGGCGGAAGTCTTTATGGGCGATGTAGGATCATTATCTCTGGGAGGACTTCTCGGAGCTGTAGCGGTAGTGACGAAACACGAAATCTTATTAGCCATTGCCGGTGGGGTATTTGTGATTGAAGCAGTATCGGTGATACTTCAGGTGGCTTCTTTCAAGACCACGGGCAAAAGAATTTTCGCCATGGCTCCTATTCATCATCATTTTGAACTCAGAGGCTGGGCTGAACCAAAGGTAATTGTTCGTTTCTGGATACTTTCAATCGTGTTTGCGCTCATTGCCATGAGCACGCTGAAACTACGATGACAAGGTACACAACCCGCTTAAGATAAGCCGAATCGAATTAGTCGCAGGTTATCAAGAGCATTGAAAACAAGAAACCGGAATTAGACGTTAATGACAATTCAGAGTCAAACAATTGCGCTAAAAGGGAACAAGTTATCATTTAGTGATCCCGTATTGCTATTTGTTACCATACTAATACTGACCTTCGGCATAGTCATGGTGACATCAGCGAGTTTCATGATAGCGTCCGCAAAGTTTGGCGACGGTTTTTATTATACGAAGAGACAGGGATTGGCAATGATTGTGGGATTGGGCTTGATGTTCCTTTTTTCCAGAATCAATCCCTTTTTCTGGCGGGATTCGGCCGCTGTGGGCCTTGGCTTATCTCTTTTGCTGCTGATTTTGGTTTTTGTCCCAGGAATAGGAGTTGAACTCGGGGGATCAAGGCGATGGGTTCGTCTTCCTTTGGGATTTTATATTCAACCTTCTGAAATAATCAAATATGCAATGATAATATTTTTTGCTCGTTCCCTTGCCAAGAAGGGCGAAGGAGTGAAGAGTTTCGCTATTGGTTTTCTCCCACATATATTGATCATGGCTCTCGTGGTCATGTTGGCGCTAGCGCAACCCGATTTCGGCCTGGCGGTAATTATTACAACTGTTGGTTTTCTGATGATGTTTGTAGCTGGAGTCAGGCTACAGCATCTTGTTGGTTCAGCCATATTGTGCCTGCCTTTTCTTTTCCAGATTGGAATGAGCGCTAATTACAGGTTTGCGAGAGTAAAGAGTTTCCTCAACCCTTGGGCGGACCCGTTGAGTACTGGCTTCCAGGTGATTCAAAGTTTGGTAGCTTTTGGGTGCGGTGGATTTTGGGGAGTGGGTTTGGGAAAAGGTATACAGAAGCTTTTCTATTTACCGCAGCCCCATTCAGATTTCATTATGGCCGTTGTCGGAGAGGAACTGGGACTGACAGGGGTGATTGTTATAATTCTGTTATTCTATCTCCTTATATTCAGGGGTTTGATGATAGCCATCAGGGCTCAGGACACATTTCTCAGATGTTTGGCTTTTGGTATTACCGCTTTGGTAGGGATTCAGGCCGTAATTAATATGGCCGTGACAATGGGGCTCACGCCGACAAAAGGGCTGCCTTTGCCACTTGTATCCCTCGGTGGCACTTCACTGATCAGCAATCTTGCGGGGATCGGCATCCTTATGGCCATAAGCGCCACGGCGTCGGCCAAAAAGGAAGGAGAGCGACGATGAAACTTGTTCTCGCCGGAGGAGGCACAGGCGGTCATCTTTTCCCTGCTCTCGCGATAGCCGAAGCTCTCAAGTCGGAAGATCCTTCATCTGACGTTTTGTTTGTTGGTACCAAAAGGGGAATCGAGGCAAAATTGATTCCTCAGACAAATTTTCCCATCAAGTTTGTCTCCGCTCGAGGAATCATGAGGACAGGGATTTTCAATTCCCTTCGCGCTGGTTTAGAGATTCCGATTGGGATCATTCAATCATTCAAAATCATTGGTGACTTCAAACCAGATTTTGTCTTGGGAGTTGGAGGATACGCATCTGCCCCCACGTTGGCGGCCGCCCTGATTTTGAACATCAAGACCGGAGTTCAGGAACAGAATTCCATAATGGGCGTAGCCAATAGAATGTTAGCCAAATTTGTCGATAAGATTTTCATTTCATGGGAAAACACAAAACCTTCAACCCCGCCGGAACGAACATTCCTGGTGGGTAATCCGGTAAGGAAGACATTGCTTGAGGAGCCGGAGCACAGTCCGGGAAATTCAGACAAATTCAAAATATTGATCTTTGGGGGCTCCAAAGGAGCAAACAGCCTCAATCTGGGCGTTATTGACCATTTGAGTCAACTCAAGCCAAAAAAAGGGCAAATCAAAATTGTTCATCAAACAGGGTCTGAGTTGTTCGAAAAAGTCAACGAAGCGTACCAAAAATCAGGGATTGAAGCAGAGGTAAAAGATTTTATAACAAACATGGGCTCATATTATTCATGGGCAGACCTTGTCATTTGTCGAGCCGGAGCGAGTTCCCTGGCTGAAATTACTGCAGTGGGCAAGCCTGCGATAGTAGTTCCTTTCCCATTCGCGGCGGAAGATCATCAAACCAAAAACGCTCAATGGCTGGAAAGCCGAAATGCAGTCAAAACAGTTAAAGATGAAGACCTAAAGCATGGCGCTCTGATTACCAAGATAATTCAACTGATGGAGAATCCTTCAAGTCTTGAATCAATGGCAAAAAACGCACGAATGCTTGGAAAGCCGAACGCCGCAAGGTCCATTGTGATTGAAATACTAAAGGACAAAAGGTTAGCTGCGTGATTGGCACATTATTCAAAAAGGTTAGAGATGTTCATTTCGTCGGCATCGGCGGTGTAGGGATGAGCGGAATCGCAGAGATTCTCCTTGCGCTCGGGTTCAATGTAAGCGGATCCGATCTGCAGGAGTCTCCCACGGTAATACACCTCAGATCTTTAGGGGCGCAGGTTCGTGTGGGCCATCGCAAGGAGCATCTCGATAAAGCGGATGTGCTTGTCTATTCATCAGCCGTCGCCGAAGACAACCCTGAAGTAGTAGCGGCCAGGGAAAGAAGGATCCCGGTTATCCCCAGGGCCGAAATGTTGGCTGAACTCATGCGGATGCAAACTTCTGTAGCGGTTGCAGGCATGCATGGGAAAACGACCACAACTTCCTTGATAGCCTCGGTAATGTCACACGCGGGTTTGGACCCCACTGTAGTAATTGGTGGTAAGCTTAATGCTCTTGGAGGAGGCGCTCATCTTGGTCAGGGTGATCTCCTTGTCGCTGAAGCGGATGAATCGGATAAGTCCTTTCTCAAGCTCTTTCCGACCATAGCTTTGATCACAAATATAGATCTCGAACATATGGACTGCTATTCGTCAATAGAAGAAATAAGATCGACGTTTCTGGAATTTATAAATCGGATACCATTTTACGGATGCGCTATCGTCTGTCTGGACGACCCGCACGTCCAGAGAATCATCCCATTAATTTCCAAAAGATTTTTGACTTATGGGCTATCTTCGCAAGCGCGAATCAGAGCATCCAAGCCCAGGTTGGAGAGAGACAGATCGGTTTTTCAGGTTTATCGGGAAAATTCCTTGTTGGGTGAAATAAGACTGCCTATGCCAGGAATGCACAACGTCGTGAATTCTCTCGCCGCTGTAACTGTTGCGGAACTCTTCGACGTTCCTTTTGCTACTCTAAAAGAAGCCCTGGAATCTTTTCCAGGAGTCCAAAGAAGATTCACGAAACGAGGGGTTGCCGCCGGAGTAACCGTAATTGATGATTACGGACATCATCCCGCGGAAATCAAGGCGGTGCTACTGGCGGCCAGGCAGATGGCCGACAAGCGGATAGCAGTTTTATTTCAACCACATAGGTATTCCCGTACCCAGGCTTTGTTTGATGATTTCCTCACAGCTTTTCACGATGCCGATCTGCTCTATATCATGGACATATATCCTGCCAGTGAAAAACCGATCGCAGGTGTCACTGGAGCGAAACTTTGTGAAGGCATTCGGGCCCGAGGACACAAGACGGCCCGTTTTTTGGGAGACAGATCCGGAATCGCCTTACAAATAGCTGGGGAACTCGAGCCTGGCGATATGCTCATTACATTGGGGGCCGGAGATGTCACAAAACTTGGCCCTCAGATTCTAGAACAACTCGAGAAAAAAAGAGGCGCTTCTATTGAAAACTAGCGAAATTAGAATTCAGCAGATCAGCGCTATATTAGGAGAACCTCCTTTGACCGGAGTTCCCCTGAAACACCTGACCTCCTTTCGGGTAGGAGGCCCTGCGGACATAGTTGCGTTTCCGCGAGACCCACAGTCTTTGTCTCGTTTGTTGTCCTTTTGCAAAACAGAAGGCATTCGGCATTTTATGCTTGGGGCCGGCACAAACGTGTTATTCCATGACGACGGTTTCAGGGGATTGGTGGTGTCCGGGCTTCGAATGAAAACTCTAACTTTCGAAGAGAAAGACTCCCGCAAAAACAAGATTATAGCTCAGGCAGGAGTACCTCTGCCTCTAGTCGTCTCAAAGGCATGTCGTTTAGGTCTTACAGGCATGGAGTCACTTTGGGGCATCCCCGGTTCGGTCGGGGGCTCAGTAGCGTGTAACGCCGGCGCAGGTGGGATTTCAGTGGCGGATCTAATTACAGAGCTTAAATTGGTGGATGCGCTAGGTTCAAGAACAAAGCTGCTAAAAGGTTCTTTTTCTTATGGTTACAGGAAGTTGAATTTGCCGTCCGGCTCTGTGGTGTTAGAGGCCGGGTTTGAACTCAACCCTGGAAAGTTGGATGAAATAGGGAAAAAGCTTACCGAATTTAGGGCTCATAGGAAACTGTCTCAACCTCGAGGATATCCGAATGCAGGCTGCATATTCAAGAATCCTTCAAATGCGATGCCGGCAGGCGCTCTGATTGAGAAACTGGGATTCAAAGGCTTCGAATGCGGAGGAGCTTCGGTTTCAACTGTCCATGCGAACTTCATCATCAATAGAAACAAGGCTAAAGCCTCAGATATTCTTAAACTTATAAATACAATCAGTGAAGCCGCCCAAGAAAAAGCGGGCATTGATCTCGAACTCGAAATACGAGTCGTTCATCCGGAAGAAAAAAATGTCTGAAGCTGCGCTCAAAGCAAATCTACAAGCCAACGATATTCCCGGTTCTGAAAAGGGCAAACCACCGCTGCTCTGGAATCGCGTGGCTTTGAACGTGTTGTTTTGGACTGGTATATGTCTGGATATATTTATGGCGCTTGTCCTTACATATCTCGTGGTGGTTCGATCCTCGTACTTCAACCTGAGCAAAGTGGATGTTTATGGAAACCATAGACTGTCAACTGAAGAAGTAATTGAAACAACGAAAGTAGAGAAAGGCGTAAACCTTCTTGATATAGATCTTGAATCAATAACACAAAGATTACGCCATCACCCGTGGATTCGTGAGGGAGCGGTTTCCAGGCGATTTCCCGGCCAACTCGTCGTTGAAATTGAAGAGAGGATTCCCCAAGGTATAGTTGCGAGTGAAAAGCTTTATTACATTGATGAAAACGCAAAAATATTTTCACGGATTTTACCCGGTGATTCTGTAGGGCTACCTCTATTTACAGGTATAAAACCGGATGAATTGCGCTCGAGCCCAAAAGAGGTTGAGGAATCACTGCTGTCAGGGCTCAAACTGACCGAACTTCTCGATCGGTCCGGTTCGGAAATCAACATCAAGGACATCAGGGAAATCAATATTAGTCATGATGATGGACTGACGTTAAAAATGAATTCAGGACAGGTGATTATTTTTGGTAACTCAGGTTTTGAGACCAAAATAGCCAGATATGAACGACTGAAGAGATTTCTTAAAAACAGGGGTCAATGGCGAAACGCACGGATAATTAACCTGGATTTTGAAGATCGAGCTATTGTTCGGTCTTCTGAAGATCCGCTTCTGCAGGGGTAAGAAAATGTCAAGAAGCGATAACATCATTTGCGGTCTGGATGTGGGGACCACAAAAATTTGCGCCATTATTGGAGAGTTAAACGCTGATGGCGCGGTGGACATCATAGGGGTAGGAACTTCTCCATCTAGAGGTTTACGCCGTGGCGTAGTTGTCAATATTGACCTCACTGTTTCCAGCATAAAAAAGGCTGTTGATGACGCCGAACTTATGGCTGGACGCCGAGTGGAGACCGTGTTAGCGGGAATTTCCGGCGGGCACATCAAAGGCATAAACTCCCATGGTGTAATAGCCATAAAAAACCGGGAAGTGACCACTCAGGAGGTATCAAGAGTAATCGACGCTGCAAGAGCAGTTGCGATACCTCTGGATAGAGAGGTAATCCATATTTTGCCGCAGGAATTCATGGTCGATGATCAGGGCGGCATTAGAGAACCGGTAGGTATGGCCGGTGTTCGCCTCGAAGCCAAAGTTCATATTATAACAGGAGCTGTTTCTGCAGCGCAAAACATCGTGAGATGCGCTCACCGCAGTGGCCTGATAGTGGACGACCTGATCTTGCAACAGATGGCGGCTTCTGAAGCGGTATTGTCTTCGGACGAGAAAGAACTGGGGGTCGCCTTGATCGACATAGGGGGCGGAACCACTGATATCGCTGTCTTTATTGAAGGAGCGATTCAACATACTGCTGTCATCCCTGTGGGAGGTGACCAACTCACGAACGACATAGCCGTAGGCTTGAGAACTCCGACAGGAGAAGCTGAGAAAATAAAAAAGCGATATGGTTGCGCCTTGGCCACTCTTGTAAATCGCGATGAGACAATACATGTCCCAGGAGTGGGAGGCCGGCAACCTCGGGTATTAGCAAGATCGGTTCTAGCTGAGATAACCGAACCCCGTTTGGAAGAGATAATAGGATTGGTAAGGAGAGAACTTGAAAAGTTCAACTTGTTGAGCGCTGTGGCATCCGGAATAGTGCTCACTGGGGGCAGTGTGGCCATTCAGGGTATAGCGGAACTGGCGGAACAGTTGTTTGATATGCCGGTTAGATTGGGCTATCCAACCGGTGTGAGTGGGTTGGTGGATGTTGTGAACTCTCCGGTTTACGCTACCGGTGTGGGACTGGTACTCTGGGGAGCTAGGCACGGATGCGCTGATCTAAGCTCTGCTTATGAGTCAGGTAAGGTTTTCAATAAAGTTTTTGAAAAAATGAGAAGGTGGTTTACTGAAGCTTTTTAAATTGGAATATCATGAATTTTCTGGCGAAAAGTCTTGGCTCGTGGTATGCGAATTCCGGTCTGTAATGTACTGACCGGACCAAGCGTTGTCGTTCGGGACCTTGACAATTTGATTGAGGCTCGACGGTCTGGAAGGTTTTGGTTGATATTAAATAGAGGAGGCGCCGGCTTATGCTGGACTTTGAAATTGAATCTAACCGCAGCGCATTAATAAGGGTTGTTGGAGTTGGCGGTGGTGGTGGAAACGCCGTTAATAACATGATTCGCGCCGGTTTAAATGGAGTGGAGTTTGTTGCGGCGAACACCGACGCTCAAGCGCTCCAGCACAACCAGGCTCCGCTAAAATTACAGATTGGCAGACAACAAACCCGCGGACTTGGAGCCGGGGCGGACCCTGAAATTGGCCGTATAGCCGCCAATGAAGATTATGAAGCCATAAGAGACGCTTTAGAAGGGTCTGATATGGTTTTTATTACAACGGGTCTAGGTGGCGGAACAGGCACAGGAGCGGCCCCTATAATAGCCCGAATCGCCAGGCAGGAAGTAGGCGCCCTCACCGTGGCTGTGGTGACCAAACCATTTCTGTTTGAAGGCAAAAGGCGCATGCGCCAAGCGGAAGAAGGCATAGAGACACTTCGTAGAGAAGTTGATACATTGATCATTATTCCCAACCAACGGCTGCTTTCACTCAAAAAAGACATCTCGTTTCTGGAAGGATTCAGAAGAGCCGACGATGTCCTTATGCAGGGCGTGAGAGGAATTTCAGATTTAGTTACCATAAACGGTTTGATCAATCTTGATTTCGCGGATGTCAAGACCATTATGCAGGAAAAAGGTGTGGCGCTTATGGGCACAGGCTCAGCCACAGGCGAGGGACGTATTGAAGAAGCCACAAGAATGGCTATTAACAGTCCGTTGCTTGAAGACGTTTCCATGTCCGGCGCCAAGGGAGTACTAATAAACATTACCGGTTCATCGAACATGTCGTTGACTGAGATCAACGACGCTGTCTCCATAATCCAGAATGAGGCTCACGATGACGCGAACATAATATTTGGAGCTGTAATAGACGAAGACATGGGAGACGCCGTAAACGTAACTGTAATCGCCACTGGTTTTGGACGCAGCGAGAGCGGTTTGATCGACAAAACGGATTCTCTCCTTTTTGCTAAGTCTCCAAGCCCGTCAACAGATGAAAATAAAATTGACCGATCAGCGGCCAGGACGATCATTCCCAATGAGCCCAGAGATTCGCAGATTCCCGCTTTTATTAGAAAGAGCCAGAGAGAAAAGGGTAGTCGGCATTTGAACGTAGTGGATGATTTCTCAATTGACGGCGAAGAAGATCTTGATATTCCCACCTTTCTACGAAAACATGCCGAATAGACCATCAAAAGTCTTTCATCATAAGTCAGGGGGACGTCCTGTTCCCCCTGACAGTCTGGAAAGTTTTTCTCCGGGCAATCTTCAATCAATATACATTTGTCGTCATTGAATATGAGGCAAAGAATCGCCACTAAGCCTAAACGCCACAAATTGGGCGCCCGTTCGCCTATAGCGCTGGTTTTCCCAAATACGCGAAAAGTTGGGTTGAGTAACTTGGGATTTCAATTCTTGAGAAGCACACTGGAGCAATCAGGAATATTCGCCCCTGAGACTTTCTTTGTAGATGAACAGTTTTTGAAACGGCCAACAGACTTGACTTCCCGGGTTTTGGAAGGAGATCGGGCTTCACTGAAACGCTTCCCGATAGTCGCTTTCAGCATCCCTTTTGAAAATGATTACTGGATTGTGCCCAGGACGTTGATCAGCGCCGGGATTCCTCCGTTGAGAAAGGACAGAAGACCTGTGGACCCCTTGGTCTTGGCCGGAGGCGTTTCCGTATCCATGAATCCTGAGGCTCTGGGTGAATTTCTCGATCTTGTCTTTATCGGTGAATTGGTTGGGGCCATAGATGATCCAAATGGCTTATGGAATTTGCTAAAAGAGTTTTGCGAGTCAAGATCGGCCACAAGAGACCGACACGAATTTTATAGGAATTTCAAGGATGTTCAGGGGGTATACGTTCCTGAATCCTACAATTTCAGGTACAAAGATGACGGAACAATATCGGTTATAGAACCGGAGCCTGGGTTTCCAGACAGAATCACAGCGGTAAAAAGATTATCTACGCTGGATGCGCCTCCCCTCATCATACTTGATGATTTCCCGACAGAGTTTAAAAATTCCTGTCTGGTCGAGGTCAACCGTGGGTGCGCCAGGGGCTGCGGATTCTGTTCAGGAGGCTGGATTCATCGGCCTGTGCGCCATTACAAATATGACAGTATAAAAAATGGCCTTGCCGAAGCAATCAAGGCCAGAAAGACCATTGGGCTAATTGGTTCCGACCTGGCTTCTCATCCGGACCTGTCAAATATGCTTAACGACATCGCTGATCAAGGTGGCAAGTTTTCACTATCATCAATACGGCCGGAAGGTCTAAATGATGAAATCATAAAACGCATTGTGGAATCAGGCCAAAAAACAGCTACGCTCGCGCCGGAAGTCGCTTCGGAACGTTTGAAACGGGTCATAGGGAAACAAATTCCCAACAAACTCTTTTTTGAACTGATCGAAAAATTGGTTTCCGCAGGCGCCCCAAACCTCCGATTCTATTTTATGATCGGTTTACCCACTGAAACAGAAGAAGACGTGAAGCAAATAATAGAGTTTGTCCTTGAGTCGAGAGAAATTTTTCTCAATTCTTCGCGAAAAATGGGGAAAATAGGACGAATAGGTGTCCAGCTAAACGCCTTTGTGCCGAAACCCTGGACTCCTTTTCAATGGACTGCGGCTCTGTCTAAAAAAGAATGGGATCATCGCATAAAAATAATTGAAGACCGGTTGCGAGGCGTTAAAAATCTTGTCGTCAGACACGAATCTACCCGCATGTCCGAGATTCAGGCAGTACTAAGCAGGGCTGACCGTAGAATTTCCAGTGGCGTAAAACTGATGGCCGAACAGGGTAAGTTAGGCATGTCATGTTTTGCAGGAGCCGACCCGGATGTCAAATTTTACTCTGAACGTACGCGAGGACCAGAAGAGATTTTCCCGTGGGACGTAGTAGACCACGGGGTTCCCAAAAAGCTCCTTCGGGCAAGATTCGAGAAGGCCATTCCATCGGGGAAGGATATTTGACAATATACTTACCTAAAATTGATCAAAATAGATGCAAGAGACATTACTTTTGCGTTAGAATATGCCCTAAAGAAGTTTTTGAGATCGAGAATGAGGAAGTTCAAGTGTCAAATCCTGCTGCCTGCAACGGCTGTGAGGCCTGTGTGGCTGAATGCCCTGAAGATGCTATAATCGTGACTGAAACGTGATAGAATATTCGATGGTTCTTGATTTGATGTGGTAAAGACACCTAAACAGATTAATGGGTCACTGCGATCGATAATCAACCAAAATTTTTATGTGCGGGAGCTTAATCATGGAACAAAAAAATTCAGTTGTGGGAATTTACAAAAGCCACCTGGAAGCCGAACAATCCGTAAATGAACTTCAAAAAACAGGGTTTGACATGAGCAAGCTATCCATAGTGGGTAAAGATTACCACACTGAAGAGCACGTGGTTGGTTATTATTCAGTCGGTGACAGGATGAAAGCCTGGGGGAAACTGGGAGCCTTTTGGGGTAGTTTGTGGGGCCTTCTGTTTGGGGCGGCGTTCTTTTTTGTTCCAGGTATAGGTCCGGTCGCCGTAGCCGGTCCACTAGTGAGCTGGATTATAGCAGCCCTGGAAGGGGCGGTTGTTGTTGGAGGTCTCAGCGCTTTGGGAGCTGGGCTTTTCAGCATGGGAATTCCCAAGGACAGCATCATAAAATATGAAACTGAACTGAAAGCGGAAAAGTTTTTGTTAATAGCTCATGGGGGCGTAGAGGAAATTAGAAAAGCCCAGCAGGTCCTGGAGAAAACTTCTGCCGAAGAAGTGCGCCTGCACACATCCAATCAAGCCGCCGAATGAGGAGATAATTTAATTAGATACGGGGTCGCAACCCATTAATTTCAGCGACCAATTATTCATTAGTGAATTCAATGGTAACTATTCTGAAGCATATCAGGATATTGGCGCATGTATCACTCTTGATTTTTGTTGTGATGGCGCCTTCCGTACGTGCGGAGTTTCTTCCATGGAACATTCCCGTCAACTCATCATTTAGGGTTGGCTACCTGTACGGCTCCCAAGTGGTGAGCAGCGCCTCCGATCAATATTCCGGCAACACTGTTCAGCTTGATATCTCCTTTGGGTTTCCCATCCTTTCAGGCGCGATTGAATTGGCGCCTATCAACCGGCTCTCCGTCCGTATGATCGGCGATGTGAGCGTGTATGGACAGCAAAATATAATATATGGCCCCTGGTGGACGCCAACTTCCGGAGCGCCAAACGGTTTATACTCGGACGCAAGGCCCGGATACGTCGGCGTTGAAGCTGCGGGCCTGTTTGATGTCTGGAGATCAGCAGGACATCGTTTCGGTGTAATTGGGGGTTGGCGACGGGAATACTGGTGGTATAACGATGAGGAAACAAGCGACATGAACGCCAGTGTCGGGTCTCATGATGATGTCACTTCAACAATTCCTTTTGTTGGCCTCTGCGCCGAAATGGCGTACCCAGGTTGGCGGTCGACTTTTGAATTTCTGACATCCCGATTCGTCTACAAAACTTTAAACGGTTCGGTGAGACAAAACCAATACGGGGAATACCACTGTGTCGCCCAGGACGGTGTATTGCTCGAGGGCCGGATACAGGGCATGGCCCCAATCACGAGTAACCTTTTGCTAGGACTGTATGGGCGCTACAGCTATCAGAATGTAGCAGGGGGCTTTGACGGACTAAAAGACTCTATTGTAACTCGGTCGCTGGATGTTCATGTTGTGGAGAACACTCTGACTTTGGAGCTTCAACTGACCTTTTTTTTCTGGTAAGGCCGGTTGCGGATGACCAACGCTCGGGACATGGCAGCTTGATGAGATTAGGGAGAGGACACCAGAGCTGACATGCCCCAATTGATAAGGAGTCCGCCTGTCGCATTTGGCGAGGCCTAGCTCCCTGCGGACTCCAATTCTTGTATGTAGTCCGTTACACCGGATGGGGGCTCTCTCCCCTGGTGCATGAGGTTGCTGTGACCCCTGATCCGGTGCCGCAATAACCTTGGGCGTTCTCTCCACTGGCGCAGTTTCCAGGTTGCCAGCCGCCGCTGACGCCTTCCAACTCGTCACCTTCCCCGTGTGATTCTGGTTTTTCGTAATCGTCTTTTTTCTTGTCCGCCATGTTGCCAATCCTCCTACGAGTGGATCCTGGTTAGCTCTGTAGCGAGCTACCGTATCTTGTCATCGAAGCTCGGAGTGAAATCGCCTCAGTGAAACTTCTGAGCCTTTCCCACATATTCCATGAAATTGGGGGAGCGACTTATTTTAGACACCCCCGATCCAATAAAACAGTAACTGGCTGCTGATTGGCCGTCTCTGCGCTTGACGCCCAAGTTGTCGCCGCCGCCCCTGCCAACTCCAATTCTTGCGTGTCGCCCATTACACCGGATGGGGGCTCTCTCCCCTGGTGCATGAGGTTGCTGTGACCCCCGATCCGGTACCGCAATAACCTTGGGCATTCTCTCCACTGGCGCAGTTTCCAGGTTGCCAGCCGCCGCTGACACCCTCCAAATCATCACCTTCCCCGTGTGACTCGGGTTTTTCGTAATCACCTTTTTTCTTTTCTTCGTCCGCCATAGCTGTAATCCTTTCTATCCGTGGATTTGACACCTCTTGAAAACGAGGGATCGATTGATTGACTCACTTATTCTTATTATCTGTCATGCCACAGCGGCGGACCTATCCCCAGGGTCGTCTTCTGCAAGGCGGCTAACTGGGAAGAGTCCCCTGGAGTGAGCCTCGCGGCAGAACCAGAATGGAGCCCAAAGATCCTTATTCGAATAGTAGTTTTGCGCTATACAGCTCCCCCGGCATCGCGAGCGCATGAGACACTGCCCACAGATGCCCTTTAAGGCCTTGGGCATTCCCTCACGGATCTCCGTCAACACCGGGCTGCCCATCCAGACATCTTCCAGGCGGTCGGTCCCCGCGTGACCGAACACCATTTCCGGGACCGTTTCCCCGATGCCACACAGGGCATAGGCGCCGTCTCCCAGAACCCCGAGAATACCCAGCACACCGCACGTGCCGCAACCGTCGCCCTGAGAACTATAAATCTTTCCCAGAGGACGGAAAGCCATCGGATGGTCAAACATTAGACGCATTTTTGTGGTTTTGCTCAGGTCATTCTCTACCCACCGGCCCAATTTCAACAATTCTTCGATGCTGAGAGCGCCATGAGACTCATGAATGTGCGCCCCGCGGGCGGTGGGCTGAAGAACGTTGAATTTCAGCGATGACGCTCCCAAGGATTCAGCGAGGCGAGCCATGGAGTCCATTTGACTGACATTTCGGCGCATCACCGTCATGATGATCTGAGGCGGTAACCCCTCGTCCACGAGGTTCTTGATCCCAGCCAAAGCAGCTTCAAAGCACCCCTTAACCCCTCGAACCCACTCATGGGTTTCCGCGTCGGCGCCGTCAAGGCTCACAGAAACAAACGGATCCTTGCATGCCCTGATTTTTCCGGCGAGTTCCGGCGTACAGGCGACTCCGTTTGTTTCCACCGCGAGCGGCAAGTTCTCTGTCTGAACGTGGTCCAGCAATTCTGTTATTTGCGGATGGATGAGTGGCTCCCCCCCTGTGAATTTGAGTGACGATAGGCCGAGCGGCTTTGCCTGTTCAAGAATAGACCGGAACAGGTCTGGGGCAAGCGAAGGATAAGATTGATCGTCCCCCTGAAACTTCGGTGTTATCCAGCAATGGCGGCATCGCAGGTTGCAGCCTTTTGTCAGGTAGAAATAGATCGTATTGAGGGGCCAGGAAGGGCGTGAGCTTTGATCTGTTTCACTCATGACAAATGCCTCCTTGGGTCGAACTGGAAAGTTCCTCTTCAGGCGGCAAGGTTCCCCCTGATTGAAGGAATGACCTGAAGCAGGAATCCGGGCTAGGATGCCAGGCATCATGCACCAGAGTGTACGAAGTGGCGGGACAATTTCCGGTGCAATATTGCGTGTAGTCGCACCCTGCGCAAAATTCAAACGAAGAGAGGGGAATTTCTCTTCGATTTCTAAACCGGTTTAGCTCGGAATTGTTCTGCCAGATTTCCGTAAGGTCGTCGCTATTGATTCGGCCAAGGGCCATGTCCGGTATTTGAACACATGGAACCATTACTCCATCAGCTCGGACCCCTATTTTGGAAAACGAGGTTCCGCAGCCGACGAGGAATCCACGACCGGGAAGTCCCTCCAATCCCTGCTCTCTAGCACGCTCCATTTCGCGCCAGGCGCGGGCCTCAGCAAGAGGGCCGGCTGTAGCGGATATCCGCCCGTCGTATTTCCGGGAAAGGGCTATGAGAGATTTCATCGCCAGGGAACGTTCTTCCGCGCTCAACTGGACCTGTTCAGCGTTCTTTCGGCACAAACCGAGATGGGAAGCGGAATTACATCCAAACGAGGATAGGCCGAAGTCCTCAAGCAGCAGTCGAGCTACATTATCCAGGTCTCTGACATTTCCCCGATGAATGGTAACCCTCACGGTTGCAGGAACTTTATGTTTCTGCAGAAGTTTGAGCCCATTGACCGCCCGCTCAAAGTTTCCCGCGCCTCTACACACATCATGGGTTTCGGCGCCCGACCCATCAATAGAAACCTGCACGTAATTGCATCTGCCGGTGGATGCAAGAAACTGCGCGGTCTCGTCGGTGATCAATGTGCCGTTGGACAGAATCGAGAATCTCATACCGTTACGCACGACACCCTGGATGAGTTCCGGCAAATCCGGTCTCATGAGAGGCTCGCCACCCTGAAAACACACATCCATGACCATGGAGCGATTCAATTCCTCGAAAAACGTCAGCCATTCTTCGGTGGGCAGGTCCTCCTCCACCTCCGCTCCACTGCTAAAATAACTGCAATATTTACAACGAAGATTGCACTTACCCGTTATGAGCAGGTCCACAGACCTGGGTGTTTTCATGAGTGTCATGACGCTGCCGTCCCTTCAGAGGTTGTCTCAACAAACCCTTTTGTCGCCAGAACTTCGATAAACTCAGTTATCTGCTGGTCAACCTCTTGAGGCACGTTAGTGTAAAAGTCTCTTACCTGCTCAACGATGTCGCTCACGTTATGCGTTCCGTCCAGGAGCTTCCATATGAACGCGCTGATAGGGTTCAGGACTCTTGAATTACCTGTATCCGGATCAAAAAGAATCACCCAGTTGTCAGATTCCTCACGGAATCTTATTTGGGGCTTTGCAACCGGTTTATTCGCTACTGACATGTGACCTCCCTTTCTGCGACATGTTGTCCTCACAAGGCCGGATAACGACCAAATTCTCGGCAATTTTCAGCATAGCCTTTGGCTTCACGCTAGGTTCTTGTCGTTCATATCAATCGGCACGGACGATCCTACAGGATTTATCTTATATTTGTCATGGACACGAATTATTCCCACGCCGAACAGCCCGTTAAAGCCATCGGAGAGGACTGCAGTCGCTTCCCCTGTTCCGCAGATCCAAAAAGCGGTTCAGTCTATCGCGCGGGGTGATGATTTTAACCCTTGTAACTACCGAGCATTTTGTGTGCCAACCCATGGCTAATGTATGAAGTTTGTTATAAAAGCTGTGATGTTAGTTAGTTAGCCACAGCCATGGAATGTGGTGGGTGAGATACAAGAGGTCGGCAAGAAAGGGGTGAGTGTCCTAATAACGGACTACATAATTCCCGCTCTCTGTATTATGAATGGGTTAGAAGTTAATTCAATGTCTTAACGTCGGTCAATCGTATTGGTCCGTGTGCTATTTTCGCACACAAACTCAAAACACGTCATGTATCTATACAAGTAGTCACGGGTTATGCCCAGTGTAGGATGGTTTTGAGTCGGCTAAGGATTAGTAGGCCGGCCAAAGATCTCAATTAAGAAAAAATCGAAACGTCGCTCTTTGCTACGCGCTAGCGCCTGAGTATTCCCATCGCTCTCTCCAATATGGCCTGATTGATTCTGTAGTTGATCGAAGAGATGTAGTAATTCGCCTTGCCGGAGACTAGTTCCCTTTCAGCTATCAGGACGTCGGTAAAACTTACATCTCCCTGTCGGTATCGCATTTGAAAGAGCCTGAAGTTTTCGGTTCGAGTGGCGACGGCTCTTCGGTAATCATCGATATTGCCTTCGGAGGTTTTCATGTCCAGATAGGCGATTTTGACATTCTGGGAAATATCCTGAACCAGTCTCTGTCTCGCGAGGACCAGTTCATTTACCGCATCTCTTTTTTCCTTAACAGTTGAATTGTTCCTGAATATATTGAAAGTCCATGTGAGTAATCCTGTAAGGGTCCAATCGTTGTTGCCCTCCGGATCGAGAACGTTCCAGTCATCGTTCGTTCTTGTCCCCTGGCCGACCAGTGAAACTTTTGGCAATAAAGCCGCATTGGCCGCCTTGGTCGCCTCGATCTCCTCCCGGATTAGAACATTAGCCTGGACAATCTCATCACGGTTGGTCATGGCGGTATTATAAATCTGAGGTATCCTGTACGGGTTCGATCTTTGTTTGTAATCCCGCTCTATCTCGACAGGTGTTTCAGGAGGGTTGGATAGTAGGTTGTTCAGCTTCGCCCTGGCGGCCGCCATGTCTCTCATGAAGCCCCTTCGCTCGACGTAGGCTGAATAGAGTTGACCTTCGGTTGATAACACGTCCGTCTTGGTAACCGTCCCGGCCCGAAGGAACTTTTCATTGAGACTCTTCAGTTTTTCGAGTGTGGATATGGACTCAGCGTTCACCTCGAGTAACAGTTTTGCAAGCATCATTTGGTAATACGCCTGGTATACCTCGAGAATGAGGTCTTGCCGATCAACCTGTAACTGCAACTCTGAATTGGTTACCTGAAGCTTGGCGGTATTAAAGTTGCTGACCGTCAGCCCGCCCTGGTAGATAGGCTGAGTTACGGCTAAAGTTCCTGAAAAGCGCTTCCATGGGTCGATCCTGTAAGGGTAATCAATGTCAGGTTTTGAGCGCCGTATCCTTTCCCCGTTGATTCTTACTTGAGCTACGGCTGCACTGTAGCGGGACATGTGGTCAGGCGGCCCAAAGGCGCCGGCTCCAACTTTGTATCTGTGCCATGTCCCCTGGTAGCCAATCGCAGCGGACGGGAAAAAATCTGAATACGCTTCCTGCTCTTGCCACACCCTTTGTCTGATCCGTGAGAGCGCTTGCCCAACCCGGGGATTGCGGCTCAAAGTAGTCTGGACCGCCTGTTGGAGGTTTAAACGGAGTTGATCTGGTTTGGGTTTTGCGAAGCGTTCTATAATTATCGGAGAGCCTTTGGGTTTTCTATCCTCGCCTGCCATGACGGAATTCGTCGCCAATAGTATGAGGCAACATGACACGGCTATCACAAATCGAGGCAACAAACCCATCCGCTAGGCCTTTCAAAGAGGTGAACGGCGAGGATCGTTCGCTAGTTGAGGACGCGTGCTCTTTTGGCTCCGCGCTCTAATTGTCCTTAGCTGCGAAGTAACATGAAGAATATCTACTAAGTTGGTATTATAACTAATTATTATGGAATATGTCAAATTGAATTGTGGGAAAGAGTGAAATCAGGCGGGATATATGTGTTGGCCGCTGATAATCGTATCAGGCTATTTGCCGCTTCGCTAAATCAGAGAAAATCCCTCCCTTGGCCATGAGTTGGTCATAGGAGCCAGATTCTACAACTTCGCCGCGCGCTAGCACGTAGATACGATCCGCATTTCGAATGGTGCTCAACCGATGAGCGATGACGATTCTCGTGGCCTGGAGACCCTCAAGGCTTTTGCTGACCGAAAACTGGCTCGGATTGTCCAGGGCGCTGGTCGCCTCGTCGAACAACACGACGCGCGGCCTCCTCACGATGGCTCGAGCGATGAGAAGCCTCTGGCGTTGCCCCCCGGAAAGACCTGATCCCCCTTCACCGATTACGGTATGCATTCCCATAGGCATAGCCTCAATTTCCTTGTCCAGGGCAGCCATGCGAGCGGCATCCCATGCGTCTTCGAGGGTCAGGCGATATCCTCCTGTAATAGATTCGTATATGTTCCCTGAAAGCAACTTACCTCCCTGGAGAACGACACCGAGTTGACGCCTTATCGCTTGAATGTCCAATTCCGCAAGCCTTTGCCCATCGTAGAATATCGATCCAGACTCAGGAGTTTCAAATCTGACAAGGAGTCTCAGGATAGTGGATTTTCCCGATCCGGAGGGACCAACAAGGGCAATGAACTCTCCAGGATCGGCCTTCAGGCTCACGTCTTTCAGGATTAACGGACCGTCGGATTTGTATCGGAAATTGACATGCGCCATTTCAATCGCTCCGCTCAGTTCACCGGGGTCCTTCTTCGCGGTCTGTGTTTCAGGCGTCGCCTGTATTATGGGCTGCATGCGTTCATACATCGGTTTAACCGAGAGCACCTCCGTCAAATTACCTACAGCGGACATCACGCCGGAGATAACCGCAGTCAAGGCCGCAGTGAACGCAAGGAATTGCCCCGTAGGAATGGTCGGATCTTCTGGTTTCCACGTGTGAGCCAGCACCGCAAAAATGGCTAGGGTTGCGATCAGGGGAAGTGATGCCTGAAAAATGGCTGTGACCATACCCACCTTTCGAAATTTCACGCGGAGCGCCTTTAGCTGGGAATAGATGAGGGACCATTTCTCAAATGCGCGCGTTTCTGCGGCATTTGCCCTGATCTTCGCCATACTTGTCAAAATCTGAATATTGAACCCGTTGATCTTCCCTTCCAAATCCAGTTGAGGCCTCTGATAGCGAAGCTGCATGGCAAACAATCCCAGCATGGTTGCTACGGCGACGGCCAGAATCCCCAGCGCTACAATGCCGAGGATCGGTCCGTAATAGAACAGCAGGGAAATATTAAACATGCAGAATATTCCTGTGAGAAGTGAGGACAAAACCGCGCCGGAAATGGCTTGCTGAATCCTGTAAATGGATCCGGCGCGATTGGCCAGATCGCCGGAAGAAAAGCGTCTGAAGAAAACCACCGGCAAACTCAAAAGCCGATCCCACACTGCCGCTTCAAGACTTGCTCCCATACGGCCGAGAAATCTGAGCTGAGCAAGCCCTTGCACGAGCTGAAATATGCCCCCGACAAAAGAGCCCACGGCCAAGCCCGCCACCATTTGAAGTAATAGAGTTCTGTCAGCGCTGGGAATGACCGAATCATACAGCACACCCGTGGCCACAGGAACAAATGTCGCCAGGAGCCCGGAACCAATCGCCAGCCAAAAGATCAGCCGTAAGTCCCTCCGGCATCCGGCCAAACCAAACAGCAGCAGTGACCACGGCGTAAGTTGCTGTTCGGGAAATGGTCTGTAGAATACGTAGGCCTTGGAATCCAACTTCCCAAGAATCGCAGCGTCCAAAGGTGTACGGGTGTTGGTGGAAGGCTCAAGCAATTCATAGCGTCCTGCCCTATCGGGTAAGAGAGCGACAGGAAGGCCCGATTCAGCCAGTATGCCGAGGAGGGGGCCGTTGTCTTCTTTCCACCAACTGCCCCTGAGTCTTACCTGTCTGGTTCTTAAACCTGACGCGCCCGCTATGCGGAGGAGGGCTGCGTCAATGTCCAGTTCTCGGGATGATGATGGGGGTCGAAGGATCTTGATTCCCAGAGCATGTCCGATTACTTGACACGCGTTGAACAGGGAATCCTGAGTCGCCACTTCAGGCCCAATGTCGGCCTGGGCCAGGACCCCTGAAAGGTGGCCAAAAGCGCTCTGCGCAAGAAGGTGATCTTGTTCAATTGAGGACTGGAGTCGAACTTTGTCCCGGCTTTCCGCATGTGTTCGCTCGATGCGCACAGACTCGCAAACTACCTGGTGAAAATTCACGAGGAGCCACCGCAGGTCCAACCCCCGAGAGAGTAGATCTGTCAGGCTGTACGCATGCAATTCGGCAGCCTCGCCGGCCTCAAGCCAGAAATTTGAAGTGAGAGGCAGGTAATGACCTTCCCGGAGTGCGGAGAGATCGCTGCGACCCATGATCCGCGTTGTCCCAACGGTCTGCAGTATCCAGACGGGGCTATTGCCGCAGCGAACTGTCTGACCTGGCTCCAGATACAGCGTTTCGTCTTTTTTGACTTCCAGGGCGAGATTAGGGATTTGTAGCCCAACAGTCAGAGCCGCCGAAATGAGCGAAACCCAGATTTCCGTCGCCTCCGCCAAAGCATCGTAGAGATCGCTATCTTTCTGCGCCTCTGCCAACTCTGCGAGGCTGATCCTCACAACAAGGGTATCAGGGCCTGGCACCGCAAGAAACCGCAAAGAGCTAGCCACGTCCTCGGGCGCCAAGGGGAAAATGACCTCGCCGGAGTAAACGCGGCACAATCGGCTGCGCCGTCCTGTCCATCGTCCATTCTCGGCGTTCACTGAGAATATGTCGATGTTCCCTCGTCCTACTATCCAGAACCAGTCGGCTTGATCTAACCGAAATGGTTGGTTCGCTCCTATTTGCAGGGGTTCACCGAGTTTACGCAGATATTCCATCGATTTGTCGGTCAACAAGGTTCCTCGATCCCAACAGCGCATCCGTTAACCGGTAGCGCCACCACGGATTTGTAACCGTTCACCAGGAAAGCGGCAAGGTCGCGGGCGCGCCTCGATAAACGGTCACATGGGCTTACTATTCTTTGATCAACTGGGCATAAGGTCCGTCCACCCGAGCCATCTCTTCATGTGTCCCGCGTTGAATCACATTGCCCTTATCCAGAATCAGTATTTCGTCGCAGTCTCTAATGGTGCTAAGACGATGGGCGACAATGAGACATGTGCACCCACGAGTTCTCACATTGTCGTCGACTTTTTTTTCCGTGAGGGGGTCAAGGGCGCTGGTAGCCTCATCCATGATCAGTATAGTTGGTTCAATTGCCAAGGCTCTGGCGATCTCGATTCTTTGCGCCTGCCCTCCACTGAGGTTGCGGCCACCTTCTTCAAGAATGTGGTCATACCCACCCTTTAGAGCCGCCACATCGTCATGGATACACGCATCCTGCGCAGCTCGGATCACTACCTCGTCCGGCATGGCGCTGTCCCAGAGGGCGATATTTTCTCGAACGGCGCCTTCAAACAGCATGATTTCCTGGTCCACCATACCGAGCGAATTGGCCATGACCTTACGGGGAATTTCCCATCGAGGCTTGCCGTCAAATAAGATGCTGCCGCTCCAAGGTTGCAATATCCCCGCGACAAGTTGCGCAACGGTCGACTTGCCGCTGCCTGACCCACCAACCAGGGCCACTCGACTTCCAGGGGTTAATGTCAGACTGAAATCCTGGATGAGCGGTTTGTCGAACCGGCTGTAACCGAAGGTGAGCCCATTTATAATCAAATTACCGGTCAGTTTTGGGGGCGTATCGGGTGAAAGGGGAAGGTTCTCACTTTTTTCGAACTGGGGATCTACTTCGTGATTCAGAACATCATCGAGGCGTTGGACCGATCCCTCCAGTTCCTGGACTTGGGCCCCGAGAGACACTACAGTGGAAAAAGGGCTGTTGAAACTACCCATGAGCATCTGAAACGCCACCAGGCCGCCAATGCTCATGAAGCCGTCAATGATCCTGATACCACCCAGTCCAAGAATCACCATTGAGCTTAAACTCGCGAGAACCGACGGGATCATGCCAAACAGTTGAGAAAAGGAACCGGATTCCTGCTGGGCATTGACGCGCAGGGCTTGATAACCAGCCCATCGCGCAAAAAAATCTGTCTCGCCTGCCGTGGCCTTGATGGTTTCTATCGACATCATCCCTGACATGGAAATTCCCGAGGACTTACCAATCTCCTGTAAGTTTCGCTTGTTCAGGTCTTTCCGTTTTCGTGACACGTATTTTAAGGCAACAAGATTGATGACAGCGATTGCTCCCCCAAAAAGGCTGAGAACGACGTCGTACTGAAGCATGGCAAGGAAGAAAAATACGGCTGTAAAGCACGAGATGAGGCTGGTAGCAAGCTGTCCCGAAAGGAGAAGAGCGACGACATCGTTCAATGCGATTCGTGACCCTACCTCACCTGCGTGACGGTGAAAGAAAAACGAGACTGGAAGCCGTAAGAGATGAACATAAAACTTGCTGGAATTCACCAAGGCCAATTTCGTTTCCAGGCGGAGTAAGATGCTTTGCTGAAGCCAGGTAAGCCCGGCCTGGATAAAAATGGCGACTCCCATGCCCACGAGCAGCGGGCGCACGAAATATGGCATACCGCCCAAGAGGAACTCATCCACGAAGATTTTTGAGAACGCTGGAATGGAAAGTCCTACTGCAGCAAGCCCCAACCCAGCGATGACAGCAAAAAGAAGCTCCGGCCCCAACCCTTTTCCTCGTCTGATCAGGGCCTTCATTGTGCTGGGCTTGCGGCCTCCTCTCTCAAACTGGGGGCCGGGCGTAAAGGTCATTGCCACTCGACTGAAGCTGCGATCAAATTCCTTTGCCCCGACTTCTCGGGGCCCCGATGCAGGGTCATTCAAGTACCATTTCCTGGGACCGTAACCTTCCACGACCACGAAATGTTCAAAATTCCAAAAAGCGATCAGGGGAAAAGGGAGTTTTTTTAGTTCTTCGGGTTCAGGACGGTGACCAGTGGCAATGAGACCATACCTTCGAGCGGCCTTGAGCACGTTGCTTGCCTTGCTGCCGTCACGGGAAACGCCGCATTCGACACGCATCTGCTCCAGCGTTATCCATCTTCCGTAGAAAGCCATGATCATGCACAGAGCTGCAGCGCCGCATTCAAAGGCTTCCATCTGTATGAAAGTGGGGGTGCGAGACCGGGTCCTTCGCCGGATAAGGGGCCAGTGTGCGCCCTTGGACTTCAGGAAACGAAGCGGATTCATCTCAGATGCCCAACCACTTTTTCATCATTGGTAAAACCAGCGCCAAAGGCGGCTGTTTCAAAACAACTACCCCGGCCGAACCCAGAGTCCCGACAGTGACTATCACGTCCGCCCCCTTCTGTGACGACCAATGAAAGCCGCTCTTGGTTGAAGGGTCCTTATCCAGCGTCCCCACAATCGAGAGGACGGGGCCTTGGGACATAATAGAATCAGCCAGTTTTTCATTTTTGAGCCAGGAGACCAGAGCTTCCCTTGAGATGGGAAATAGATCCACGCTCTTGACTCTTCCGGTCATAAACCCGTATTCCTCGCGCTGAACGATGGAAGGCGTCACCTGGATCGCCATGCCGGAATGAATTTTCTTCCCTTCATACGCTGGTACAAAAATCTCTACCTCTAACAAGGCGCTACCTGCCTCGTAGGTAACGACCGCTTGGCCTTCGCGAACAAGCTGTCCCTGCTTTGCCAGGACCTCAATGACTCGACCCGGAAAATCGCTGCGGATAGCGGTAGTCAGATCGAGTTTCCTTTGCAGGGATTCAAGCTCTCTATTAGATGCGTCAACTTTAAATTTTAGTTGAAAAATTTGATCATGAGTATTCGCGTCGAGTTCTCTTCTCTTGGAGAGTACTTCACTCAAGTTTGTTTCGGCTAGAGCGCCTTCTTCCGATGCTTTTTCAAAATCCAGTTTGGCTGTGAGATAAGCCTGGCGTGTGACCGCTTGCTCCTTCAGCAATTCTTCATACACTCTGACTCGCTCGTCGAGAGCCCTAATACGCCTTTCGATGAATACCTTCTTTTGCAAGAATTCCAATCTCTGGGCTTCCAGCACACGCCTTTGAGTTTCTACTTTGGCAAGAATCAACTGTACCTGTCGGACGCGGTTTTGGTCCATTTCCGCAATTTCCGCCCGTTTCACACTAATTTGTTTCTCAAGTTGGGGATTGGAGACGATTGCGACGATTTGTCCTGCCTTGATCGCGTCACCGGCACGTACCTTGCCCTCTTGAAGGTGCCCTGACTCTTTTGCAACGATCTGGAACAGTCCCCCTTCGGTCAAAAAAATAGCCTCTCCCTTTACGGTTGACTGCACCTCACCAAATATTCCCCATAGCACAGCAAGCGCCACAGCGATGCACATCGCGGAAAGAGCCAGCCAGCTTCTCGCAGAAGCAAACTTGAGGACCTCTTCGAGCTGCTCAGGCCTCTCTAATTTCCTTGTTGTCTCTGTCCCTGGCATTGGCATGAGAAATCCCGCTGCTCCTCCGTAAAGCACTACCCACCATAGTATACACGATTCCTGACCGTTTGGAAATCGGCCCCTTGACAATTCATGTGTTGCTGATAGTCTCTGATGAAGCATACACAGGTAATCACAACTCTCCGCTTTTGATGACTTGGTGACCGGCCATGAAAATGATCGTTTCCTGGATTGCCATCAGCCTTGTTTTAGTTCCGATGACGTGTCGAGCAGAAAACCCAACTGCCGCTTTGAAGGTCGGTGTAGTGCTTTCGATGACCGGAGCCCAGGCAAGGTTCGGAGAAATTCAGCGGAACTCGTTTCTTCTAGCTGTGGACGAGATCAACAAGGCCGGCGGTGTTAATGGGCGCCAAGTGGCGATCATTGTCGAAGACGACAATGGCCAACCCGACCTCGCTGGATCGGCGGCGGAAAAACTGATTTCCGAGGACGGAGTTCTTGTTTTGACAGGGGCGTCTCGTTCTGAAGCCGGCTGGGCTATAGCTGCAGTTGCTGAACAGAAAAAAGTTCCATTCCTGATCACTTCCGGTTGCGTAGACGAAATAACTGAGCAGGGATGGGAATATGTGTTTCGGATCGGCCCCCCCTTGAGCCACTATTTTGGGCCATTATTGTCGTTCTTGGAAAAAGTCGTAAATCCTCAGACGTTGGCTCTTGTCTGCGAGAATTCCCTTTTTGGCAGGGAAGCCGCAAATCGGTTTGCGAAAGCTTTTCAGAAGACAGGGGGGAAAATCGTCGCTCGAGAGATTTTTCAGATTGGTTCGACAGATTTCCGGCCGATGCTAATCAAAGTAAGAAATTCCAAGCCCGATGTCGTTTTCATGTGTTCCTTGCCAATTGAGGGCGCTCTTTTGATGCGTCAGTCACAGGAATTGAATCTTACCCCGAAGATTTTTGCCGGAACTGCCCAGGGTTTCACGATTTCACAGTTCATGCTGGTCGCTGGAGGAGCTTCTGACCACGTTTTTTCCGTTGACTTATGGAGCCCTCGGTTGCCTTATGCCGGCGCTCAGAAATACTTTGACGATTACGTCTTACGATTTCTGTCGTCCACCGACTACCACGGCGCTCAGGCATATGCTTGCATGCAGGTGATTGCTGATGCTTTCAATCGTACACCCTCTTTGACTCCTAGCGGTGTCCGGCAGGCTTTAACCGCAACTGACACGCAAACGGTATTCGGACCGGTCCGCTTTGTGTCCGAAGGCAAGATGACACAGCAGAATTCCGTGCGTACTTTCCTCAGTCAGTGGCTGGGCGGGACATTGGAAATTGTTTGGCCCAAAGAATTTGCGTCAGAGCAGTATGTTTATCCGATCCCGCCATGGTCCTCAGGACCGTAAATGAACAAAAATTGAATTTTGCCATTTCCCCCGCATAGGGACAAGCAGCCGAAAAGGTCTCAGTGTATTAATATAAGATGCGATCCTTGCAGGTATCCAGATGAAAAACGGTTCCATTGTTGTAGTGATCTTGGCGCTCACGATAATGCTCTCATGTCCGGTCTACGCATCTGACAAGGTCAAGATAGGTTTTATCCTGAAAACCATGCAGGAGAAACGCTACCAAAAAGACAGGAGCGTGTTCTTGGCCAAGGCCAAAGCGTTGGGGGCGATCCCACTTTTTGATTCATGTTATAACAGCGAAATGGAGCAGGTCACCAGATTCGAAAATATGCTGGCTAACGGGGTTAAGGTGATTGTGTTGCAGCCGGTTAACACGGGGACTGCCGCCATTCTTGTTACCATGGCGCACCAGCGAGGGGTTAGGGTTGTGGGGTATGACAGTCTTCCAATGAACAGCCCGCTGGACGTCATGGTCATGCAGGACAGTTGGGCGGTGGGAAAGCTGCAGAGTGAGGCCCTTGTGAAGTGGTTTAAAGCCAGAAAGGCAGGCAAAGTGGAAGGCAAGGTGGCGCTCATAATGGGGCAACCGGGTGACTCCAACGTATTCTTCATGAGTGAAGGAGCCGTTGAGGTCCTCAGGGCCAACAAAGGCCTGGATCTAGTGATCCAGGAGACGCACAAGAATTGGGACCCTGCCAGAGCGCAAAAAACCACGGAGGATGTCCTCGCCAAATTCGGCGCCCAGGTGGACGCGTTCATTTGCAACAATGACGGGCTTGCCACAGGGGTGATTGCAGCGCTGAAAGAGCGAGGATTGGATCATGTTGACCGTGTGTTCGTTGCTGGAGCCGACGCTGATCTTGTCAACATCAGATACATCGTCAAAGGAAGACAGGCCGTAGATGTGTGGAAGATGATCGACCCATTGGCGGAAAAGGCCGCAGAGGTCGCTGTCAAACTTGCGAGGAATCCAGGAAAGAAGATAACCGAAATAATCAAACCTGATAAAATGGTTAACAATGGAACTATGGAGGTCCCCACCATAGTCACTCCCGTAAAACTAGTCACTAGAAACAACATCAACGAAACACTTATCAAGGGTGGGCTCTACACGACGAACCAGATTTACGGCAGCCAGCCGATCCCAGAAAAACCCTAGGTTTTACTATCAGTTATTGGCGATTTCTCTTAGTAATTCGATGTCTTCCAGCATCATGCCCGCCCCTCTAACAACAGTTGTCAATGGATCGTCAGGCACCACAACGGGAACTCCTATTTCACGCTTAACTCTTACATCGAGGTTTTTCAATAGCGCTCCTCCGCCCGTAAGCACTATTCCCGTATCAATTATATCCGCCGCCAACTCCGGAGGGCACTGCTCGAGGGCTGATTTGACGCTGTCCACGATGGTGTTGACTGAATCCATGATTGCCATGGTGATTTCACTGGAGTTTATGGTAATGGTTTTGGGTATCCCGTCCATTAAGTCTCGACCTTTGATATCAATTTCATCTTCCTGATCATCTTCAATATAAGCCCGACCAATGAGCATTTTGATTTGTTCGGCAGTTGAGGCGCCAATCAGTATACTGTAATTTTTTCTTACAAAGTTCAGGATGTCCGAATCCAGTTTGTCGCCAGCAATTTTGATCGAATTGCTATAAACGACCCCCGTAAGGCTGATAATTGCGACTTCTGTCGTCCCCCCGCCAATATCCACAATCATGTTGCTCATCGGTTCGGTAACAGGCAGGCCTGCGCCCATTGCAGCAGCCATGGCCTCCTCTATCACAAAGACCTCGCCCGCTCCTGCATTCAAAGTAGCGTCTCTTACAGCTCTTCTTTCTACAGGAGTTACACCGGACGGAACCGAAATTATGACCCTGGGGCGGACAAAAGCCTTTCTGCCGTGAGCCTTCTGGATAAAAAATTTCAGCATAAGGCTTGCAATTTCAAAATTGGCTATGACACCGTCCCTCAACGGCCTGTATACTTCTATCGATTCCGGCACCTTTCCAATCATCTTCTTTGCGTCAACGCCAACCCAGACTTCCGAGATTCTCTTGTCTCTTTTTCTAATAGCTACAACAGAAGGTTCGTCAACCACTATGCCGGAACCGCGGCTATAGACCAGGGTATTGGCTGTACCCAGATCTATGGCCAAATCTCTTGAGACTCTTGAGGCTATAAAGTTGAACAGCATCTAAATTTCGATCCGGACTTTCTGGACAGTAAAATCAAAAAAAAGACAGGGAGGCGCCGAACGCGACATTAACCAACCAGCGGGCGGGACTTTCCCTAAATTTTACAAGAAAACAGAATTGACACTTTTTCAAAGTTTTACTTCGATTATGGAATTGCGTTTAAGTTCGTCAATCCAATCTTTCATCCGTGATTGTATCAATTCGGTTCTTAGAATGGTAATGACTTTATTGCGAACCTTTGAATAATCTTTGATTTCTTCAGGGGTCAAAATACCCAAAGATTTAATTTTCTTTGAATCTTCAGGAGAGATATTTTGATTAACTTCAGCATTCATACTCTCTTGTTCACGTTTCTGGGTCGTCTGCGATTTCTTGGCCGCTAACCTCTTTTCGTATTCCTGTTTCCATCGCTTTTCGAGTTCCTTACGCGTTTTTTCGGGAATCGGTAGACTCTTTTCCTTCCGATTCTTCGCGTCATCAAGATAAAACATAAGAAACGAATCCGCGGTCCTCAAGGGAGGGGTCATATCTCCGACCTTCATGTGTTGGACCATTTTCTGGAGTTGTGGAACCATGTCCTTGTAATCCATGAATCCGAGATCACCTCCACTTTTTGCTAAATTATCCTGAGAATATTTCTTGGCCAGTTTACTGAAGTCCTCTCCAGTCTGAGCTTTTTGGTATACTGTCTTGGCAGTTTCCATGACCCGCTGGACATCTTTAGGTTTTTTCCCGCCTCCAACTTTAAGGGTTATTTGGCGAAGCCTGATCTTTCCTCCAAGAAAGACCTTTTCTTCGGTAGGAATATTAGGTTTGGATTCTTCTTCAGGCGGCGCGGGAGGAGCCATACTCTCGAGAAGCTTTTGGTATTCCTGATTAATTTCAGATTCATGCTTTTTGTAATATTTCTCGGCGTCTTCCTCGCTAATGGGTGTTTTTCTGGTGACCTCCGAATCAATCAGTTTGGTCAACCGGTATTGTCGAGTCATCAACTGTTTGTAGTTCGCGAAACTAAGTCCGTTGGCCGCGAGGAAAAGCACGAACTGTTCATCCGTCAAGTTGTTACGTTTCTTTATGGAATCTATACTCGCGTCAACCGCTTTATCATCCAGAGTGATTCCTTTTTTCGTGGCTTCTTGTTCCAAAAGGTGAATGACTACGAGTTCATCCAGAATTTCTCTTTCAGTCGGCCATTTTCCAGGGGGGACAATCCCCAGAGGCAAATTCACCAAACTTCTTATCAATGGCTGTTTCTGCTTTTTTACATCAGACTCCAGGATCACGTCTGAGTTTACTATAGCCGCTATTCTATCCGAGTAACCGGCGGCGAGAACCGTTTTCTGAAAGACGAAAAAACCAAAAACGGAATAAAGACAAATCAGGATAAACTTAGATTTCATTGTTTTGTTCCAAAAGCTCTTTTTTTAAAGAATTTATATTTGACTCTAGATTCTCCGGATTGCGGCGTGGTGTTCGTGCGATCTATATCCGGTTCGTTTGTCAAGGCGATTAAATCTCGTAGCACGCTCAAACTCGCGGTAGCTCTTTCCGTAGACTCAACAGATCCTATCTGATACAGGATTTTGTCTCCGGGCGCCAGACGAGATTTTGGTTTTTTCTGAACCCATTGAATAAGAGATTCCGGCCTCATGTTAGTTGACGGATCGAAAGATATGATCAACTGTTCTTTACTATAGTCCAGTTTCGAGACGCGAAGTTCTTTCATGATCAGCCGAATAGCCATAATAATCAACAGCGAGTTCACCTGAGTAGGTGTTCGGCCGTACAGATCAACTATTTCTTCCTCGATTCCATCGATCTCATTTCTACTGGAAGCTCTCGATAACCTCTTGTAAAAATTCATTCTCTGGTTGGCTTCAGGTACATAATCATCAGGAATGTACGCCTCAATCTTGAGATTTATCTCCGGATCAATTTTGGTTTCCGGTTCCTCACCCTTTATTTCTAGAACCGCTTCTTCGAGGAGTTGAAGATACATTTCATAACCGACCTGATTAACATGACCGGACTGAGACACCCCTAGAATATTGCCGGCCCCCCTAATTTCCATGTCTCGCATGGCAACCTTGAAACCTTGTCCCAGTTCTGAGTGTTCCTGAATTACCGCCAGCCTTTTAACAGCGTCATGGGTCATAAGTGTTTCCGGCGGTGTGAGCAGGTAAGCGTAAGCTCTAACGCTGGAACGGCCAACCCGACCCCTCAACTGATACAAATCAGCGAGCCCGAAAGTGTCGGCGCGCTCGATGATTATAGTGTTTGACCTGGGGATATCCAAACCAGATTCAATTATACTTGTACATACAAGAACATTGATTTTGCCGGTGATGAAATCTATCATGACCTTCTCAAGTTCATTGTCCGTTTGTTGCCCGTGCGCTACGCCGATCCGGGCTTCAGGAACCAGCTTCTGAAGCGCTGAGCCTCGTTTATAGATGCTCTGAACCCTGTTATGCAAATAAAATACCTGGCCACCCCGGTTCAATTCCTTGATTATGGCTTCCCTGATTACTCCATCAGATTGCTTAAGAACATGAGTCCTGATCGCGTGCCGGTTTGTAGGAGGAGTCTCTATTATGGACATGTCTCTCATTCCGGTGAGAGAAAAATTCAGTGTTCTTGGAATTGGGGTAGCGGTGAGAGTCAAGATATCAACATGAGCCTTGTATTTCTTGATACGCTCCTTATGGGCGACTCCGAATCTCTGTTCTTCATCCAACACCAATAAACCGAGATCTTTAAAGCTAACATCTTTTTGAAGAAGCCGGTGAGTTCCGACGATCAGATCGACTTTGCCCTGTTCAAGTTTTGTCAAAATTTCTTTTTGTTCTGTAGTGGATCTGAAGCGAGATATCATTTCCACATTTATTGGATAACCTGAAAAGCGCTTGGAAAAAGTGTCGAAATGCTGTTGAGCGAGTACCGTAGTTGGAACCAGCACAGCAACCTGTTTTCCGTCCATCATGATTCGGAAGGCGGCTCTTATGGCTATTTCCGTCTTCCCATAGCCAACATCGCCGCATATTAAACGATCCATCGGACGATCTGAATCGAGAGATTCCATTACCTCCTGGATGGCTTTGGCCTGGTCGGGGGTTTCTTCAAATTCAAAAGACGCCTCAAATTCAGCCAGACTCTGGTCACAAGGAGCGTAAGGAGGCCTCGACGTGACCTGTCTTCTGGCGTAAATTTCAAGTAATTCCTTGGCCATTTCACGAATAGATTTCTTGATCTTGGCCTTGGTTTTTTCCCACCCTTTGGTCCCAAGTCTGTCCACTCGCGGAGGCGCTTCAGCCCCGGATATGAATTTCTGAATCGACTGCAAACGTTCAACAGGATGATAAAGTATGTCACCGCCGGCATACTCGATCACCATTACTTCGCCGGCGATCCCATCAAATTCCTTGCACGTCAGTCCCCTAAAAATGCCAATCCCGTAATTCTCGTGAACGACTGCTTCACCTTCCGAAAGATCGGTCAGCGAAGAGACGAACACGCCTCTAGCGTGCTTACGTACCGAAGCCCGGACTCTAGGACCAAAAATCTCTTCTTCAGTAACCGTAACAATTCCGATTTCCGGAATTCTAAAACCGGTGGCCAGTGGCCCCACGTAAAGATAGATTCCCGGCGCCGATGAAGAGTCGAGGCTCGGCATCTCAAAGGCCGTTCCCTGATAGTTCAGGTTGGCCTTGTACGGCTCTAGCAATTTAATTAATCGCTGAGCCTGACCTTCTGTGTGGCTCACTATGTAGACTTCATTTCCAAGGTCGCGCCAATCATCCATCATGTGAACGAGTCCGGACATGGCTCGATCATATGCTTTGTCCTTCATAACGGCCGGTCTTATGTCGACATTGGAATCGCAAACAATACGAAAAGTTGGACCGGCCTGTTTTTCTGTTTCGAGATCGGCCATGACCACCGCCCGAAAGAAATCAAGCAACTCCTGAAAGTTATCCCTGGAAATGTATAAAGAACCAGGTTCCGGAACAGGAAGACCACTGTTCACGGCTGATTCAAATCCGTGAAACACCTCCTGTTCATGATCTTCGAAACACCGGTCAATTGTTTCGCTGTCCGGAAGGAGAATAAGAGTTTCCATCGGCAAGTAATCGAGGAAAGATTGAAGGCTCTCTCTGAAATATGAGGTGTAAAGATCAACTCCCGGAAATCTTATTCTATGCCTGAAATCGTCCAGTAACCCCTGTCGAACCCTCTTTTCAATACCTCTGGACTCACAAACCCGAACAATTTCTTCGAGTCCTTTCTCAAGAGCTTCTTCATCGGGGGGAGCCATTTGAATAGGGCAGATCATTATCTCGGATTTGGAATCCAGGGATCTCTGACTAGATGGGTCAAAGAAGCGCATTGATTCAACGAGGTCACCCATCTGTTCGATTCTTATCGGATTGGAATATAAGGGAGAATAAATATCGAGGATTGAACCTCTGATAGCAAAGTCGCCCACATCTTCGACAAGAGGCGCTCTTGAGTACCCGGCCCTAACAAGATTTGCGCACAGCAAATCCCTGTCAATTTCATGACCGACGGAGATGCTGAAGCTCAGAGTATCAAATTCTTTTCTAGGTATAATTTTCCTGAGCAAAGAGGGGATGCTTATGGTTATAACCCGGGGGATCGGATATGACACAAGACGAAACAGGCATGCCATACGTTCGGTCCATACATCCGACTCAAATGCCCCGGAGGAATATGGAACGGCAAGTGTTTCGGGATAATGGACAACCGGATCACTGAGCCGGTTCAAATTTTTTTCATCAAGACCCAGGTAAAAACTAAGATCATTCGCAGAACGCGACGCTGAGTCGTCATCAGGATGCACCCATACAATTGGCCCAACGTTCCGTTTAATAGCCGAAGCAATTAAGAATGCTGAAGCGGAACCTTTCAGACCGTAGATTCCGCCTTGCTCTCTGGATCCACACAAAAAATTGACAGTATTGAAAAAGACGTTATTAGGGGTCAACGATAAGGGGACTTTCTTTTTAGGCCAAAATCATATTTCAATCATCAAATCTAGCATATCAGAAATCATAAAAAAAGCTCCGAGCGTTTACATTGACTTCAAGCGCCATATCAGTTATCCATGGTTGTCGACTTGGCGTATCGCCGAAGCAAGAAAACGGGCTAAAGATGAGGTGAATTGTGGCCGAAAAAAAGCCCAGAAGAAAAGAACTACTAAATGAACCCGATGAATTTATAACCTGGTCCGCTCGCGCCGTTGCGTTCGCTCGAAGCAATCCAAGGGCCATCGGTATTGCCGTGTCTCTGGTTGTTGTGGTGGCTTTGGCCTCGCTGGCCTACTTTGGCTATCAAAACCGACGACAGTCGGCCGGACATGAGATGGTGGAATCCGCTGTTAGAGCGTATGAAATTCTTTCGGTTTCCGAGAATTCAAAAAGCTCTCCGGAACAGGACAAAGTCCTGGCCGAACTGGATACGGTTTCCAAGGATTACGGTGGGCTACCAAGTGGAGAAGTCGCTGTCCTTTACGAGGGGCACGTTCTTTTCAACAAGGGAGATTATCAAGCAGCTCTAAAGCGCTACAATCAGTTTCAGGCGTCAAATTTAGCCAGGAAAGGCATGGGGCCTTTAGCGCAGTACAATATAGCTGAGACCTATATGGCGCTAAAGGATTCGGAAAAAGCCATAAGTGTTTTCGAGCAGCTATCACGAGACATAAATTCGCCATACAGGCGTGAAGCTTATTCATCAATCGCTCGCATATACGAAATGATGGACAAGAAAAAAGAAGCGACTCAAGCATATAAACAGTATTTGAAAATTTTTCCGGAAGCGCCGGACGCTGACTTTGTAAAAGCGAAAATCGCTCAGCTATCAATTCAGGGTTAGGATAAAGTCTCCGAAAGTATTGTCACAATACTTGATCAATCACTCACGCCTTATAATAACCTCCATTTCAATGACCCATACATTGAAATGGGTAGGGCCGCACGTGAGACAATAAGAACCCTCTTCCTGCTGTATTTGATCGTCAAAGGCGTTTTTAGCGATCAACTGGTCCAGGATAGACCTAACTTCAGTAAAGGCCAAGTCATCTTCAAAGGTTATAGTGAAAATATTATTGGCGTGTAAAAAAGGCATTGATTCCAACGAACTTCTCCAAATCTTCCGTATCTGATCATAGTTTAGTTCAATCGGTTTTGGAGGGCAAGCGTCCCTTGTGCGTCTTTGCTTCCAAGTAGAACGGTCTAAAGGTTTGTGGGTAAAAAGATGATTGAGGAGGAAAAGTGGCGATGACCAATTCGGATCCGTGGGGTCCTTTTTACGAAATAAATCAGAATCCATGGCTCAAGTTAAAACAAATTAAAGCCGAAACCGGCAAAAAGGTCATTGGTCACATCTTGCCGGATGTACCGGAAGAGTTGATTCACGCTGCAGGAGCGATTCCGGTAGCAATAGCCGGCGCAGGTGTTTCGATAAGCCTGGCTCAAACTCAAATCCCCAGCTACTCATGCAGCCATGCGATGGGGGCCCTAGAGCTTCAATTAAAAGGGGCGCTGGACGTTCTGGATGGTATGGTCATTCCATATGTTTGTGATACTACGAGAAACCTCTATCATCTATGGCGTCGTTTGTTCCCTGATGTTCCGTGTGAATTTTTGCGATTACCCAAGAAACTCGGAGATCCAGGCGCCGGTATATATCTGAGAGAAGAATTCCTGCGGCTTTCCAGGTGGTTAAGTCAACTTACAGGGAAAGAGATCACACAGACTGGTCTTGCGGCGAGTATCTCACTCTATGAAAAAAGTCGGAAAGAACTGAAATCCGCGTACATGAAAATGAAAACCTGTCCAATCAGTTGGGGAGCTTCTCGCGTTATCCCCTTGTTTGAATCAGCATTGAAAATTCCAAGAGAGGAACATTTGGGTTTGATGAACCTGTTGCCCTGGGATTGCGCTAAGGAAAGGCCATCCAATGGCCCATTTGTTTATGTTCGAGGCAAGGTCTGGGATCCGCCTGAAATTGCCAACTTATTTGATGAACTGGGGTTAACTCTCGTAGGTGACGAAATTGTTACCGGCTTTCGCTCGGTATCCGTTGAAACGCGCGTCGGAGACGATTGCTTTAAGTCGCTCTCTGACCGACATATGTCTTTGGTCCCGTACACCGGGTATCATATGAATCCGATAAAACTGATCGAAGATTTTATTGTCAGGATTCACCAATGCGGCGCTCAGGGAGTTATCTTCCTGAATCCGAAATTTTGTGAGGCCGCTGCCTTTGATACTCCTGATTTTGTCAATGCCCTCAAGAAAAATGACATCCCTAACCTTGTGCTGGAAACGTCCAGCCGTGGAGCCTCTTTGGGCCAGATCAGACTAAGACTGGAGGCGTTCGGAGAAATTTTGGCGGACGATCTTCCATAGTGACCAGCATTTTCATGTTTCACAGCGACCCACCCAAGAGGGCGCCTATAAACTGAACCCAAAAAAACAACGCATAATCATAAGGTTTAAAACATGGAACCGATTAAGGCCCTTAAAGAGATCAAGAAACTTACCACCGATTATTTCACCGCAGCGCACATGGCGCCCCACAACAACAAACCAGTCGTGTACTGTAATGTTTTCACACCCGTTGAACTCATTTACGCCATGGATATGTTTCCTGTTTATCCTGAAAATCATGCCGCAATCATCGGCGCGAGGAAAATGACTACCGAGCTTTCTTCAGCAGCCGAAGGCATGGGCTATGTGATTGACCTGTGTTCGTATGCCAGGTGTGACATTGGATGGACAAAAGCCGGTATCAGCCCAACGTGGGGACTGCCGAAGCCGGATCTGATTCTTGTAATAAACTGCCAGTGCGGAACTCTGACAAAATGGTTCGAGGTCTTGAGTCGGCTTTACAACGCGCCTATGGTTCTTATCGACATCCCTCACTCTGGAAACGGTGAAGAAGATCCCGCGGCTGAAGCATACGTAAAGCGACAACTCGAAGAGTTGATCAAAACTCTTGAAACGATAGCGGGAAAAAGTCTTGATCAAGCCAAATTGAAACAGGTTATGGCGCTTTCGAGACAGGCCTCTGAACTTTGGACGAGAATGCTGGTAATGGGAGAAAACATCCCGTCTCCAATGACTGTATTTGACCAGTTCATTTCGATGTTTCCGATAGTTTCCCAGCGAGGAACCGAGACAGCGGTTCAATTCTACCGAAACCTTGTCCAAGAACTGGAAGAACGCACAGCAAGTAAAATTCCTGCCGTACCGAATGAGAAATTCAGATTGTTCTGGGACAATTTGCCTATTTGGTCCGAACTGGGTAAACTATCCGGTTTCCTTGCCGATCGTGGCGCAGCGGTGGTAACCTCAATCTACACGTGGGCCTGGAGCCAATTGGCGGTAAACGAGCAAGATCCTTTGTCAGACTGGACTCGTCAGTACCTTTACACTTTCAATTTGAATCTGGAATATCGAATAGAAAAATATATCGAGCTTGCCAAGCTTTATAGCCTCGACGGGTTTCTTTTTCATTCCAACAGAAGCTGTAAGTGGATTTCCCAGGATGTGATGGCTTTAAGAGACGCGATTACAGAAAGAACTGGTATCCCCGGGGTCATTTTTGAAGCTGACCAGAACGATCCAAGATTGTATTCCTTTGAGAACCTGGAGCGGCACATTGACAGTTTTCTGGAATTGCTCGCATCGAAGAGATGAAACTCAAAATTCAGTTGGAACAAGGTTGGGAATAGATGGTGTGATTGTTTCAGTCCTCTCCCTGTTCAACCAGAGGATTACGGGCCATTCGACAGGAACAGTTTCCCTCATCACCGCTATTCCACTCATAGATTTTCGTGCGTAGTTCTTCACGATTGAGATTTAGATATTTTTTTACATCCCCTTGAGTAATCAATCTCATCTTGTAGGCGAAGAATACCGCCTCCTCAAGTAATCCGCGTGAAAACGGAAGCCGCTCTTTCAAGAGGCCGCGGCGGTCCAACAGATCCAATATTTTGTCATAGGAATTTTCAAGTGATATATTTGCTGAACTGATTTCCATTTTATAAAAACCCTAATAGTTTTATTCTTAAGGTTGCGAATTGATCTCAACAGGATCTATTCTCAAAAAATAATCTCATATTTCAATTCCGGGAATGACACCATGAGAACAATACTGACGGATGATATCACCGCGGCGGTCCGAAATCTATGTATCCAGGCTTGTACCATCTTGGGCGAGGATGTTATCAAACGTATCACCGATGCGCTAGGGGCTGAAAAATCCCCTACGGGCAGGATGGCATTGGAAAAGATAATTGAGAACGCACAGATTGCGGCTACAGAAAACATTCCGTTATGTCAGGACACAGGTATGGCAGTAATATTTTTGGAGATAGGCCAGGATGTCCATGTTGCTGGCGGCTCATTGAACGAGGCCATAAATGAAGGGGTCAGACAGGGATACGAGGATGGCTACCTGCGGAAATCTACCCTTGATCCTATCACCAGGATAAATCTGGGGGACAACACGCCTGCGGTTATCCACACTGAGATTGTGCCTGGAGACAAATTCAAGATTACATTCGCGCCCAAGGGATTTGGTTCGGAAAATATGTCCAGAGTCATGATGTTCCCGCCGTCAGCAGGGATTGAAGGCGCAAAGGATTTTATAGTGCAAAGAGTAATAGAATCCGGCGGTAATCCCTGTCCCCCAATAGTTGTGGGCGTCGGGTTGGGCGGTACTTTTGAAAAATCGGCGATCATGGCGAAAAAAGCCTTGTTGCGTCCATTGGGATCACGAAACCCCGACCCAACTTTGGACGAGCTTGAAAAGGAACTTCTTAAAAAAATCAACGCAACCGGGATAGGACCGATGGGACTGGGAGGTAACACTACCGCCCTGGCGGTTCACATAAATTCTTATCCCACGCATATAGCAAGTTTGCCGGTCGCAGTTAACATACAATGCCATTCCTGCCGTCACGCGGAGGCGATACTATGAACTCAGAACCAAAGAAAATCGTGGCCCCACTCAATGATATCGTCCTTAAGAATCTCAACGCCGGCGACACAGTTTTGCTGTCAGGTGTGATCATCACGGGAAGAGACGCAGCCCACAAGAAAATGGTAGACCTGATCAATTCCGGGAATGATCTGCCTTTTTCTATCAAGGGAGAGGTTATTTATTATGTGGGGCCAACTCCCGCTCCTCCCGGAAGACCTATAGGGGCTGCCGGGCCCACGACCAGTTACCGGATGGATCAATACGCTCCCGTGCTAATTGAACGTGGTCTCAAGGGAATGATCGGGAAAGGCCGCCGTTCAGAAGAAGTCAAAGAAGCTATGAAAAAATGGGGAGCGGTCTATTTTGCCGCTATCGGAGGGACCGGCGCTCTTATGTCCCGCTGTATAAAAGAGGCGGAAGTAATCGCCTGGGAAGAGTTGGGGCCGGAAGCGGTTCGTAGGCTTGTGGTTGAAGATATGCCTTTGATAGTCGCAACTGATATGTATGGCGGTGACCTTTATGTAACCGGACCGGAAAAGTTTAGTAGTAGGGAATAAATCCAGGCGCCGGGTCACATGTTATGCCGGTGAATCGGAGAAGGATGATCTCATTTATGACTTCGGGGCTCCTGTTGGGCAGTCACTGACCGCTATCCTCAATGACCTGGCCGCGTGATGTGAAAGAAATACCTTGAGCGGAACTCGTGCCGGCCATCACGCCTTCGATAATGGGCTGATTCACTTTGGTTTTCGATGCCCATTTTACCAGGAATGACGCTCCGAAACCGCCGGTGGTATCCGATTCACTTACGAAGAACTCCGCTGACGCCAGGGGAGCGATCTCTCGAGGCTTCTCCAGGAATTCCTTGACAAGTTTTCCGGTCGAATCGTGGTAGGCTACAGAGGAGACTACAATGGGCCCGTTTGGATCGGTGTTGCGAATGCTCAGCGATATGGCCAGGTCGAAACGATAGCCTTTGATCCCAATGTAGATGTGTGAATACACTGGAACATAGACTGTCGCTCCTTGTGAAAGGTTGATGTCTGAGGCGGAGCAACATGTCACGTTTAAGAACACGCCTATCATAACAGTTCCTAGAGCAATCACTATTTGTAACAGTCTGTAAGGGTTCATCGCATTTACCTTCCAAAATTCAGGGTTGACAATTAAACAATGGTCATTGCATCTGGACTAACATAGACGCGAATTTCTTCTCCAATACATAAGCGACTGGTCTCTGGGGATACTGACGTGTGGATCTCGAATTTTTCACCAACGAGCGCCTCTATCCTGACAACATTTCTAAAAAGACTTATAGAGACCATCTTTCCGTAAAAAACATTTGGTAAATTATCAAATTCTTGCCTGGTTGAAAAAGATATCTTGCAGGGATCTATCAATAGAGTTGATCCCTGCCCTGTTGTCCCGGATATGTCAAATTGAATGGAACCAGTGTCAAAGACACGGCCCTCATTAATAATACGACCCCTGAAAAGATTATATGGAGCGGTGGGAACTACATGTCCTTCGAACATATGAATAATGGAATCCGTAAGGTTCTGGGCGAACGACAAATTGTGAGTCGTAAAAATTACAGTCTTGTTCTGATTACGATTCAAATCTAGAATCATTTTTTCGGCTCGCCTAACGCTTTCTGAATCAAGATGATTTCCAGGCTCGTCGAAAAGAAACACATCAGGATTCAAGGCCAATGTTCTTGCAAGCGCGATTCTTTGGGCTTCTCCTCCTGACAGCGAATTCGGCCAACGAGATTCGTATCCCTCCATTCCAACTTTTTTCAGGGCTTCTTGGGCCATTCTATTGGCTTCTCCACGCGGGACGCCTCTTAACTTCAACCCGATAGCGACATTTTCAATCGTTGAGAATTTTAAAAGATATGGATTTTGAGGTAGGAGACCAACCTTTCTCCTGAATTTTATAAGATCCGAATCAGAAAAGTGATCTCCGAAAAAGGAAATCGAACCCTTTTGCGCGGTGATCAAGAAAGCGAACAAATGCAGCAATGTGGTTTTGCCGGCTCCGTTTGGGCCGACCAGAGCTATAACCTGAGACGCTGGTATGTCTAAAGAGTCAATAGATAAAATGGGTTGATTCGAATAGGAAAATTGGAGATTTCTAATCGAATAACTGGAAATCATAAGGATCTTTCTCTTTGAACAAGGAAAAGGAGCCAATTTATGATTAACGCCACAGCCATCAGGACAAAACCTAGAGCTAATCCCAACTCAAATTCGCCTTTGGAAGTTTCCAGGGCTATAGCGGTAGTCATCGTCCGAGTGAACCCACGAATATTTCCTCCTAACATCATTGCAATCCCTACTTCAGAAATCACTCTGCCGAAAGCAATGACCACCGCTGCCATAACCGCAAACCTTGCCTCTTTCATTATCAGCCAAAACTGCTGTAAAGGTGTTGCGCCCAAGAGCCTGCATGTCAACATGAGGCGTTTATCCAGGCTCTCTATTGCGGCTACAGTAAGATTGGCGGCAATCGGAGTGGCCAGTATGGAAAGCCCGATTACCATTCCAGACGGAGTGAACAGAAACCCTAGTGAGCCCAATGGTCCCATACGGCTAAGCAGGATATAACCAAACAGGCCTATGACCACGGTGGGCAAAGCCATACATGTATTCAGCAGCAACACAAGAATAGATTTGCCTCTGAAATTCTGGAGCGCCACCAGAGCGCCAACTGGAATTCCGACGCAGGCTGAGAGGACAGTCGACCACAAAGATACTGATATGGAGAGCCAAACAATTTGATAGACTTCGGGATCAAGATGCAGGATCAGGAGAAAGGCCTTGTAGAATGAATCCAACAGAAACTGCAATGTCTTAAGCTCTTTAAATGCTTCATAATTAAAGAACAAGGGTTGTTGACCCTTGTTCTTGGTTCAGAAAACTCTTTTTCGGCTTTTTGGCAAGGTTTTACGCTCCAAAAAACGGGAGCGTTTTTTGAACATCAAGATTAACTATTTCTTGGCATCCGGGAAGAATAACTGTTTACCATTAAGTTTGTAATCAGCGATTATTTTCTGGCCTTCCGGACCGGTTATGAAATCAATGAATTTCTTTGCCAGATCGTACTGAACATTCGGATGTTTTTTGGGGTTTACAGCGATGACCCCGTAAGGATTAAGAAGGGTTTTGGCTCCTTGCACAAGTATGGCCAAAGCTATTTTGTTCTCATAAGCAATGTATGTTCCTCTGTCGGAGAGTGTGTATGCGTTTTTCTCATTGGCCATCTGCAAGACTGCGCCCATGCCTCTCCCCGCTTCTATATACCATGATCCTTTGGGAGTTAAACCGGCCTTCTTCCAAATGGCTTTTTCCTTTTTGTCAGTCCCGGAATCATCACCTCTTGATACGAAAGGCGCTTTAGCTTCAGCGATTTTCTTGAAAGCTTCCTCAGCGGATTTAAGATCCTTAATCTTCGCCGGATCGTCCTTTGGGCCAATTATTACAAAATCATTATACATTACGTCGCGTCGATCTACTCCGAAACCTTCAGAGACAAATTTGTCCTCAGCCGGTCTTGAATGTACCAGCACCACATCAACATCACCATTCTCCCCAAGCTTGAGGGCTTTTCCGGTCCCTACCGAAATGACGTCCATTTTAAGATTATTCGCCTTTTCAAAGGGCGGTAGCAGGACTTTCAACAGCCCTGAGTTTTCGGTGCTGGTCGTGGTGCTCATTCGCAGGTGAGTTTCCGCCAGTCCAAATGAGACGAATGAAAAAACCAACAGAAATGCTGAGAACAGTCTTGTAAAAATTTTCATGTAAAAACACCTCCCATTGTTTATTTAAAAGCTATCAATCGTCGTATTTTTTCGCATATTCAGCGTCATCGTACAGAGATTCCCCGATCTTGTCCTTTCCATAATTGCGTATGATTTCCTGTCCTGCGGGAGAAGACACAAACTGAATAAACTTGGCGGCGGTTTCAGCTCCCTGGGTAGCGGATGGGGGCTGTGATAGGGTGTGATAAGTGTTAACGAGGAATTTGTCACCCTTAAACAATATTTTCAGATTGGGCAAATTTTTCTTTTCGGCTGCCCAGGTGCTGCTATCGGTCATAAAATAACCTTTGTCATCATTAGCTTTCTTCAGGGTCGCTTTCATGAAATCTTTGGTAACCACGTACCAACTTCCTTCAGGTTTTACTCCGGCCTTGGCCCAGACAGCGATTTCCTTCTGGTGTGTTCCCGAATTATCTCCCCTTGAGAAAAACTTGGAGCCACTGGCTGAGATACGTTTGTAAGCGTCAGCGGCGCTTGTGGCTTGTGCGATTTTAGCAGGATCATCGGCTGGGCCAACGATGTAGAACTCATTGGACCCTATCAAGAAACGATTTACAGCCCAGCCATCCTTGATCGCTTTTTTCTCGGCGTCAGGAGCGTGAACCATGATCATGTCCACGTTTTTGTCCTTGAGTAACTGTAGGGATTTCCCCGACCCTGCCTTGACCCAACAAAGCTGAGCTTGATTTTTAGCGCAAAAAACTTCCGCCAATTGTTTCAATAAACCGAGTTCTCCGGGACTGCCGGTAGCTAAAGCAAACTTGTTGGGGCCTGACCCATATTCTCCAGTACATGTTGTGTCAGCCATTACAAAGTAAGAACTTAAACAAAGCAGGAGAGACAAAATCAGAATTGAACGTTTCATCACATAACTCCCATTTAAAGTGTTTTTCAGATTCCGGCTGATTTTTCTTTAGAGTTAGGGAATGATTTTTCACTTAGAGTAGATTTGCCGGGCTTATCCTCGGGGAAAAGTATTCTCCCACATTGGCTCAGATCATAACCTTTAAGGTTCTCCGCCGAGTCCAGAAATTTCTTGTCATGAAGAAGATTTATCAAAAGCTGAACCGCTTTATCGAAAAACACGTCCTTTGTAATTAGCAAATCAAACCGTTCCCATCGAACTGGCAGAAAATCAAGGTTAAGCAACCCTGCAACAGCGGCGATACCAAGACCAGCGTCCGCCCGGTCTGCAAGAATTTCAAGCCCGATATCCAAATGCCTGTCAAATTCGTCGGCGTAACCATCAATCTCCTCGCCATTGATACCGGCCTTACGCAACTCATTGTCGAATAGCAGCCTTGTCCCGGTACCTAAAGGCCTGTTGACAATTCTAATCCCTGACTGCCCCAAATCCTTAAAACTCTTTATCGCTTTTGGATTTCCTTTGGTCAGGATCAAGCCCTGTTCGCGTCTGCAAAAATTTACTATTGCTGGGACTTCGGTGAATTCCTGCGCAACTATACCAAAATTGTAATCTTCTTCGTTTACCTGCATCAGATGGCTGGAAGCAATATGACACAAACCTGACCGTAAACTTTTCAATCCACCCAGGCTTCCAACATTTGCAAAGACGGCAAGATGACCGGGATACAATCTGTTGAAAAGGGACAGTGATTTCTCGAGCAGTATGTCGTTGCTGCCCGCCAGAATTAGCAAATTATCCTGAGTCGAGCCCTTTATTGGTAATTTGGGGTAAGTTATAGTTTGGCTTTCGATCCATTGCTCGACAAGATGGAGAGGAAATAACCACTTGCCAGTTACTTTTGTAGCGGGCAAGCCCTTTTCAGCTATTAGGCCGTAGACCAGCTTGTCATTAATTCCCAGAAGCTTAGCCACTTCTTTAGTCGATAACAGAGTTTTGGTCATATCTTTAATGTTGTTTTGTTGGGTTATTTTGAGAAACAAAATACTGTATAAGACCACTCTGTGTCAATCATGACGACCAAAGATAACTCATAATCGCACATTTCATGGTGAAACAATACCGTTTGAAGAGGAATTCAAAATAAAAGATTGGAATATATAATGGCCGGGATAATCCCATATCCAAAGCGTCTTCTGTTACTTTTGGCTGTCGTAGTTTTTGGATTCACTCTCCTCTACTTGTTTCATCAGAAGCTATTCGGTCTTGCCATAGCCATGGCCAGGATAGACTTATTTGCCTTCGGCGGAGGATTCGACTAGGCGCCTCTCATGTACCGTGAAATATTTGAGGTCCGGTCTTGGATGGATAGCTCAACTCTCATGAATGGAATCGCATTGGAGCAGGTAACAATAGGGCCAATTGTTATAACCGCCACGTCGGTAGGATATTTGTTGTATGGTCCTCTTGGAGGGTTAATAGCGACTAATAGTGTGTTTTTACCTTCTTTCTTTGTTCTCGTTTGCTCTGCTTCTTACTTGGGTGTAACAAAGAGTTCTCGTTACTTCAACAAAGCTGTTGGAGGAATTCGCTGTTCTTTTGAAGGACTCCTTTGGGCTGTCACGATTTAATTCGTTTTGAAAATCTAGTGGGATTTTTCCCGCGTTCTCCTTGCAACTGGGGCATTTGTCGGATTGATCTTCAAAGTCGACCGCCTCTGGATAGTTCTCGCAGGAACCATAATATCAGTGTTTGTCCTGTAGATTGGGGAAATTCGCTATTTCACCATATGTGGCTAAAATTTGTCAGGATGTCGGATCATGAGAAGCAACGAGCACCTAAAACCGGCTTTGTTTTACGCAGCATTGATATATTTTCCGAACGAGTAGGCCGCCTTCTGTCAACTCGCAGCTTTTCTTTCCCGAGTAAAAATCAAGTAGACACAAGGCATCAGAAACAGCGCCACTGGAATCAACATGATCAGGCCTCCTATGGCTCCCGCTGCCATGGGCTGGAGCATGTGTCACCGCCTTCTTCAATGTTGAGAGCCATTGGTATCAGACCCATGATTATGTGATCCCTCAAGTTTTCGCTAAGAAGTGAGGAGAATGTGGGCTAATCTTCAGTGGCCATTATTCGTTTTGGCCGTTTCCCTTATAGACACTGTGTTCCCGCTTATGAGGGACTCGGCGGGGTTCACGATAACACGGTCTTTCGCATCTATACCCGTAAGTATCTCAATTGTCTGACCAAAGTCGCGCCCTAGCTTCACGGTGCGCAACTCGACCTTGCTGTCCTCCTGTACGACGGCAATCTGGGGTCCTTCCGAGCGGAACAAAACTGAATTGGCCGGAGCCGTCAATGCGGCCTCCATTTTCGCCCCCGAGAATCTTATCTGGGCATAGCTTCCGGCAAGAATTTCTTCTTTCGGATTGTCCACCTCGAGTTCCACGAGGAGTGTCCTCGAATCGTCAGCTATCACACCCGCAGTATGGATGACCTTTGCCGGATACACCCGGCCAGGAAACTCGGGAATACTCATTTCAGCGATCTGGCCCGTACGGACGCTCCGAGCCATCGCCTGGGGGACCCGTACGACCACCCGGAGCTTCTGCGTTTGCGCCAAATGGAAGAGTTCCTTGCCCCCACCCGCTACTATGAGATCGCCCGAATCGATATTGCGAACAGTTATGGTACCGGCAAAAGGAGCCGTTAAGTGGGTAAAAGACTGGAGCCGCTCCAGTCGGCGTACCTCCGCGCGGGCCGACTCGATAGTGGCGGCCTTGAGCTTTAGATCCGCGTGTTTCTCGTCGTTTTCCTGACCGCTCACAGCGGCCGTCTTCAAGAGACCGGTCCAGCGAGCTGAAGTGATTTTGGCAAGCTCATGGGTTGCTTCAGCCTGTGCCTCTTGGGCCCGTGCGCGCTCTAACTCCTGGTCAAGTTCGGGCGTGTCGATTTCGGCCAAAAGCTGCCCGGCAACGACGTGAGAACCGATGTCTACAAGCCGATGTTTGAGGTAGCCGTTAGCGCGAGCATAAATCGGCGCTTCGACCCAGGGCTTGATTTCAGCGGGCAGATAAAGGCCCGATACGGGTTGGCCCGGCTTTGGCGTCACGACGGTTACAGCAGGAACGGAAAGTGCGAGCGTCTCAGCGCGTAACTCGGTTTGATGGCGAAACCGCGGTATAAGTCCGGCGCCCACGACAGTGACGATCATTACTAAAACGGCTGCTATCAGGACCGTGAACTTGACCTGAGATCTTTGGATCACCGTTTTCGGCTCCGAGGTTTCTAGTAATTCTCTCGGATCATTTTGCTTTAAATGCATGGCAACACCTGAATCAATTATTTGTTTTGGTTGAACTGAACTCATCAAGTTGCGGAGTGACCGGCGTGCGCTTGTGTAGCAGGCTGAACACCACGGGCACGAAAAACAGCGTAGCCACGGTGGCAAGGAACAAGCCGCCGATCACTGCGATACCGAGCGGAGCGTTCTGCTCGCCGCCTTCCCCCAGAGCGAGCGACATTGGGAGTATGCCAATAATCATCGCAAGGGCCGTCATGAGCACGGGGCGTACCCGGCCGACGCCAGCCTCCAAGGCTGAGGTCAGCGGGTCGTGGCCCTGCTGGAGGTTGTTGCGCGCAAAAGTCACCACCAGAATAGAGTTCGAGGTCGCAACTCCCAGGCTCATGATAGCGCCCATCAGTGCGGGGACGCTCAGTGTGGTGAGCGTGAGATAGAGTCCCCAAACCACACCAGCCAGGGCGCCGGGTAGGGCGGTGATGATGATGAAAGGGTCCAGCCAGTTCTGGAAATTTACGACTAGTAACAGGTAGATGAGGGCTACGGCCATCAACAGTCCGATGCCGAGTCCAACGAAGCTCGAGTGCATGGTGTTCGCTTGACCGCGCAGCATGATGAAGCTCCCCTTCGGCAACTCCTTTTTTGCCTCTTCGATAAGAGGGGTAATGTCTTTTAACGCCCCGCCTAGGTCGCGACCACTCACACCGCCGAACACATCGATTACTGGCGTCACGTTGTAGTGGGAATAGATGGGTGAGTCGTTGGTGCGCTGGACGGAGGTGAGGTTGGCGAGAATCTGGGCGTTATTTTGACCTGGTTGGTTGGCGCTCACCGGGATCGCGTTGAGCGCCATGAGTGAATCTATCTGATACTCTGGTACCCTGATGTTGACGGGATATTGGACGCCGTTTTTTGGGTTGAGCCAGTAATTGGGCTGCACCTGACTGCTGCCGCTCAGGCTCAGGAGCACGGAGTTGGCTACATCGCGCTCGGTAAGGCCAATTTGTGAGGCTTTGATACGGTCTACAGCAAGATGGAGTCCGCTCTGGTCGGAGGGCTGTTGCAAGCGCACGTCCACAATCCCAGGCACTCGCCGGAATTTTTCAACGAGGCTTGCCGCTACGCCCCGGCTTTTATCGCGATCCCGGCCCACGATCTGGATATCGAAAGGGGCTGGCAGCCCGAAATTGATCGTTTGATTTACGATATCGGCGGGCAGGAAATAAAAGGTCGTCCCAGGAAAGTCGCGGTTGAGTCGAGTGCGTAGACGCCGTACGTAACCTTCAGTAGGCTGGTGGCCTTGTTTTAGTGAAACGAGAATGTCCGCGTCTCTGGTTCCGGTGAGACCATTGTCAATGTAGGTGAGAGGAATGCCCCCGCTTGGAATGCCAATGTTATCGAGTATGCCGCCGAGTTCCTCGAGTGGGATGTCCTCACGAATAGCGATCTCGACCCGGTCTACGAGCCTGGTGGTCTCTTCAATGCGCGTACCGCCTGGGGCGCGAACGTGCAGTCTAAATTGGCCAGCGTCGACCGACGGAAAAAAGTCCTGGCCGAGCTGCGGGATGAGCAGCCAAGTGCCGACGCAAAACGCCAAGAAGAAAATCACAAAAGCGGTGCGGTGCGATAACGCTGTGGCCAGAAGCCGACGGTAGCCTTCCCGGAATCGGACGAAGCCGCTCTCAAAACGGATTTGGAGGGCCGAAAAAGGGCGTAGCCACCAACCAACCGCTTCTAGGTCGGAGGCCGCATGGCCCCGATACTTGATGTTATGGTAAAACCACATAACCAGGGTTGGAACCAGGGTTCGAGAGAGCACGTAGCTTGCCAGCATGGCGAATACGACTGCTTCGGCCAGGGGCACGAAGAGATAGTGTGCGACTCCGGTGAGGAAAAAAATCGGCACAAACACAATACAGATACAAAGGGTCGAAACGAACGCCGGCAAAGCAATTTCCTGCGCCCCATCAAGAATTGCCTGTACGTTGGGCTTGCCCAGGGCCATCTGACGGTGAACGTTTTCGATCTCAACCGTAGCGTCGTCCACCAGTATGCCAACGGCCAACGCAAGTCCGCCAAGAGTCATGAGGTTAATGGTTTCGCCAATAGCGCTAAGTAAGGCAAGAGAACTCAGAACCGAAAGTGGAATCGAGAGGGCGACGATGAAGGTACTGCGCCAGGAGCCGAGGAAGAGCAGAATCATTAGCGCCGTCAGAAGTGCTGCGATAGCTCCTTCCTTCACCACTCCGCTTACGGCGGCGCGAACAAAAAGCGATTGATCTGCAAATTCTTTTGCCTCCAGCTCGGGGGGGAGGCCGCTTAGAATTCGCGGCATCACCTTTTTCACGTCGTCTACAACACTGAGGGTCGACGCCAATCCGCTTTTAAGGATGGTGAGCAGCACCCCGCGCACGCCGTCCAAGCGCACCACATTTTGCTGGGGTTGATACCCGTCATGCACTTGGGCCACATCTCCTACGCGAATCACGGCGCCGTTAATGGTCTTGATGGGCAAATCGTTCAGTGCTGCGATCACCGTAGGGCTGCTATTCAATGTAACGTTGTACTCAGTCTCGCCGATTTTTGCGGTACCTCCGGGGAGAATGAAGTTCTGAGCATTGAAAGCGTCGACGACATCTTGGGGGGCCAGGTTCTTTGTCTGGAGGGCCGCCAGATCGATATCTACGGCCACAACCCGCGCCTTTCCGCCGGCCGGAAACGGCACCGAGGCTCCACGTACCGTCGAAAGGCCGACCCGTACACGATTCATCGCAAAGTCCTGCAACTCTTGCTCAGAGAATTTCATGCTTGCCAAGCTGTACTGAAGGATCGGAATCGCGTTGGCATTGTAGCTGATGATAAAGGGCGGAGTCATGCCGGGCGGAAGGAGACGCAGAATAGCCTGCCCAGTTGCCGTGATCTGTGCCACCCCACCGGGAACCGAGGCGCCGGGCTGGAGGAACACCTTGATCACTCCAACACCGTTGTAGGAGGTGGACTCAATGTGTTCGATGTCGTTGACGAGTGTGCTGATCATACGCTCATGGTTGTAGACGATGCGCTCCTCCACCTCCTTGGCGTTCAGGCCATTGTAAACCCATACCACACTGACGACGGGGATATTGATACCGGGAAAGATGTCAGTCGGCGTCCGAAGCAGAACGAACGGCGTCAGCAACAAAAGCACAAGCGCCGCTACCAGAAAAGTGTAGGGTCGGCGTAGCGCAAGTTGAACAATCCACACAGGTCACTTCCTTCTGAAAATATTCCTCAAAACAAATATCCAAATCACGGTTCCTGTAAGAACCACCGATAAGACTTACAGCTCCCAGAAAAGAGCGGACGGTCTCTATTTTCGGACATTGTTTAATTCCCTATTTGGCTCCAGAGTATCTTACAAATTAACGAGTATCCTTGTATCGCTGAAGAGACCTTTCAACCCAGTCCCAATCCTCGTCAGACCACAACATTAGCCTTTTCTTTCAAATACGATCTCATTTTCTTATGATTATCCGGGTCAAGAGAGTTCACTATCTGGCACAGAATGGCCCCCGTTGAGGCGCCCGATCCTTGGTTGTGCGAGCCCGGTAGCGTGTTACTCCCACTCAGTCTGGAAAGTCGAACCTGACTCTTTCTACGGGTCATGATGAGGCGCTTAATATTTTATACCGGCCAGGTGAAAGAATCTCGCGGGTGGAAATCAAAAAGAGAATCATTTTGGTTAGGTTGCAATTGTTCCTGACTCGTAGCGTCTGATTCTTTTTAGCGAAGACACAGGTCGCTACGGCCAGGCTTAACGAAATAATAGCGATAAGGCATACAGACAAGGCCGCTCACTTATGTTTATCGAGGAAAGAGAATAACACGGCATGAGAGACCGATTATCGCCCATGCCGTAATGTTTTCGCTAAGGTCCAGAAAATTGATGGAAACTGAACAAGGATTAGTGAATTAGGTTAAAATTTCGGTTCCGTCGCTCGAGACGTTTGTAGCTAGTTTGAATTGTTCAGCCGAGAAATGAGGACTGTCTTCAACCATGCGGTCCTAAGGCTTGAATAGAAGAAGCCCACTAAAATCTGATAAAATACAGGGCCTTATTCTCTATAATTTTCCTTCTGTTTATATAAGGGTTTCGGAAACAACTCTAAAAATCGGGGACAGTTCCAGCCATTCTAGACGCTTGCGCTATCCTTTTGCATTCCGGACAAAGTCTTTGTTCAAAGGAGTCTTCAGTAGCGTTGATAAGTTTTTCAACATGACGCACCATGACTTTGGTAACATAATCAGCGCCACAGCCTTCGCATTTCTCAAGTTTAATCCGGTTAATGACCGTCCCACTCATCAGCAGTACCCGTTCTCCATCCCTATCTTCAAGTTGTAACGCTCCTGTAGGACAAATGTTCACACAGGAACCACAACCTATACATTTCGGGAGTCCGTGAACATAGTCTTTTAAGATCAATGAACTTTCACCGGCGTGAAAGAAACGAATAGCGGAAACTCCAAGGCGATCACGGCACACTTCAACACACTTGCCACACCTTTCGCAGATGTCGCAGCGCATGCTGATTCCCCCTGCAACAACGTTTATGGTTGATCCAATTTCAATTTAAAATTTGAGCGCAACCCAAACGTTGCCATTTTACCTATTTATAGGTCAAAAAATTGGATCCTCTATTTTGTGAAATGAATTCTAAAAAACCGGTTTAATTAAAGCTTTTTGGTTTTCTGCGCGAGATCTGCGAAACTCTTCATGCTTCTGTTTTTTTCTTTGTAATGGTCTAAAATTTTGTTCACTTTTTTGAAATAGGGAATTCTATTCCTTACTGGCTTGAAAACAAAGTAAGCGCCCACATAAAGCGCTATAAAAATCGGAATGAACCCAATAGTCCATCCGGTCAACGGAATTGGAAAATCAACATCACTAAATCTCGTATTCATCCATGCGACAGCGAAAAAAGTAGGCCAGATACGGGCAGCAGAGAGACCGATCTGCATAAAGAAAGTTCTCCCAAAAGCGTCATTGGCAAGTTTGTTGGCCGCTGAATACGATTCCTTGTCTTTGGCAGCCAAGGCGTCAATAGACAAATTCTGGTAGCTGACCATCTGGTCCTGCATATGTTCAACGCTCTTCCGTGTCAAAAGGAAGGCCACTGAGATGGTAAGCTCCCCTATGACAACCGAGATGAACGCAAGTACAAACGTTCCTACAAAAAAATCTATCAGCGCATATCCGGTTAATCTGTAGAACGAAATAATAAAAGAATCTGCGGAAAGAAAAACTTGATTCATGAGTGTTTCATAAGAATATATGAAAAAGTTACTTTAGGCGATTGTCATCGGGGCTCGCTCAAGCGAATTGCCCCGATGACATCAAGAAATACTAACCATGGAATACCCTACATCCCCGGGAAAACTGAATATCCAAGAAAACCTTTGGTAGTGTAACCGATCCCGACGTACAGAGCCAAGACCACGAACAATCTTTTCAACCACACTTCAGGGATGTATTTAGAAGTGGCTGGTCCCAATATCGAACCGACAAATATCCCAATCAGTTCAGAACCAACGAGAGCGAAGTCAATGGGGACACTTTTTACAAACATGTAAGTGAAAATAGACGTAATCATGCTTACGAGAACTGCAAGAGCAGATGTGCCTGCGACAATAAACATGGGAAGTCGGACGACTGATGTCAAAAACGGAACATAGAGGAACCCACCGCCTACTCCAATAAAAGCCGAAATGGCGGCTATTACAAAGCCGCCTACAACTGGCCACACTGGATTGAAGGAAAATTCGATACCGTAAAAAGTGAAAACTATTTTTGAAAATCCCCAACTCTTTACCTGAACCCCTTCATTTCCAGATGAAGCGCCGCCTTTACTTTTGTGAATATTCGCATCTTCAAACGCTTTAGCCGCCGCTTTTGCTCGTTTACGGCTGGCTTGTCCGGCAGGTGTTGTTTCGTAGAAGAGCACCCCAGCCACAGCGAAGACCACTAATCCAAAATAACCAATGTAGCTACTCAGGTTAATCTTCCCCGCGGTTAAGACCGGGATCAAATATGCGCCTAGGACTCCACCGCCCGCCAGACAAAGGGCTAAAGGCATCACAAGTCGTCCCATGCGCCAGTAGGTGATAGATGATATAAGGGCTGAGAGACCTACGAGATACTGATTACAAACTCGTATTGAGTCAGTAAGTAATTTGTTTAACGTAGGATTCGTATCTTTGAAAGATTTCCCATAGTCGGCCAGCCCAAACACCGTGATGTGACCGACACCCGCCATTATTCCACCAAAAGCGCCTACTGAAGAAAAGATCCATCCCACCCAGATTCCCCAAAGAATGTACCATAACAAAAATGAATGTGGCGCTCCTGGTATACCCATGAACCCAGGAGTGGCTTGAGGGTCAATCATTCCAACCCCAGTTCCTTTGGGCGTTTTCGCTATGGCCTCCTCTAGTTTCCCCGCATGCGCGGGATCACTCAGGAGAATTGCGGCGGTAAACGCGACCACAATGGTCACCCCGAGAATCAACCAAACTTTCCTATTCATCTACACCTCCTGTATGAATTTAGAAACTTCTCGAATGAACTAGATTTGACTTACCCCTTGATGAAATCTCCAATCTCATGACGATCTCGATCAGCGTCAGATACTCTGTCAAAATCCTAGTGTCCCCAACCCTATCTAGAGCCTTGAGATTTACTCACCTTCCAATCCATGAATATCAAGGAGTCGTTCATCTCCAACGTAATCCCTTGTTTGGTACTTGCTGATCCGTCCAATTTTCGCCGTCAGATCGGTGATTTTTTTCAGGTTGCGAATGATCAACTCAATATCTTCGATAAGCCGCTCTTTATCGTCGAAACTGCGTTTCATCAATTGCGCCGTTCCAAGCGCTGCGAAAATTGGGGAGTTTAATTCATGTGAGACTGCTGCGGACGTTTCGAGCACACCTTTCATCTTTTCCGTTTCCAGGGTCTGTTGTTCTTGTAGCCACTGGACGGTGATATCCCTCACAATTTCTATAACATTCTCCACTTCTCCCTCTTGATCCAAAATAGGCGCTAAAATCACATCCAGAAAGGAAGAGATACCATCAATGGATTCTCTTCTTGTTGCAAAGTTTACGGCGTGCTTGGTTTTTATGACTTGTTCCAAAGGGCATGACATGCAGTAGTCACACGATTCAGCACAGTCGGGATTCTCCAGCCGTTCACATTTTTTCCCAAGCAATGATTCTTTTGTCAGGTGATGAGCCTCTTCGAATTTGGTGTTTACCAGAACGATGTTTTTATTCAGATCTACTGCCATCAGTTGCACGTCCAGCGTATCTACGACCTGCTGTAGAAAGCGTCGCTCACCCTCAATGGCATATAGCAGGTTGTTTACCTGTTCATAATGCATGGCGTTTCTGATCGCTATGCCACTCTGTTCGGACAGTGCGGTCACAAAATTGATTTCCTCTTCTGAAAAATCCCTGACGCTAGTACTTAAAAGCCGAAGCACGCCAAGGATTTCACCCATAGCAGTGATGGGTACGGCCAAGATGGACTCTATTCCTTCTTCTTTAGCCTCTTTCGTAAATTTTATCCGAGGGTCTGTGGTCACATGCGCCATTGCAACCGGCTTACCCTCCAAAACCAATTGGATAGCTTCTTCCGAATCTATGGAACCTCGAGAGAGATATTTTTCGGACAAACCTCTAGATGCAACCAGGACCAAATGCTTTCCGGTTTCATCAAGAAGCCTCACTGTAGCGGCTTGTAAACCCATCATCCGGGGAAGCTTGAGCACAATTCGATCCAGAATGGTTTTGACATCCAAAGTTGTATTGACCATCTGGCTGACTTCATGCAAGGCTTCCAGATAATGGACCTGCCGGTCGCGGGCCTCCATATCTTGAAAGTGTTGAATGGCTATTCCGCAATGTTCAGCCAAGGAGACGGCAAATTTGATTTCATCCGGAGTGAACTCCCGGAACTCGCGGGTGAGAAGTTTCAAAGCCCCGAGCGCCTTGCCGTATACGAAGATGGGAACCGCAAGTAGAGATTTGATGCCTTCTTTCTGAGATTCAACCTTATATTTGATTCTCGGATCTGACGCCACATCGTAGATGGCTGCAGGATCTCCCCGGAGAACGTCAGCGATACTATTTTCAGATTCAAGCTGTCCCTTGTTTAAGTAACGCTCGCTCAGTCCACAAGATGCGCGAAGAGTTAGCTGCGAAGAATCTTCATCGAGAAGAAACATCGTTGCGCCTGAGACAACCAAGGTTTCAGTCATTTTGGTCAAAACAAGATTAATGATCTCGTCCAGACTCGTCGCTGACGAGACAGCCTTGGTTACCTGTTGAAAAACGTCCAGGTAGTCCCGATCTCTTGATAAGTGGCGTGTCTGGCTAGGCATACTTTCCGTTAGAAAAATTCCTTGTTCTTCAGAACAGGCATGATGGACGTTTTTTCACTACGAATTGGATGGGGCTGTCAAATCTGTGATCAAACCCATCTTAATTCCGAAATGATATTTGTTTAATGGTATACAGCAAGACCCCACCAGCGTAAGGAGATTGGTGGCGGGGTCCCGTTATAATATTAGGCGCCTATTCAAACTTTTTTCGAAACCTGGACCTTGATATATTTTTGGCAATTCGTTCCTCCATATTTTTCCGGAGAGTTGGGACGTCCGATTCCAGAGACGTTGACCCCACCATATCCCGGATACTTCGGATCGCCCTCCAAACCTCTCCAGTGGCCGAACCCACCGGTTGCTCCCACGACCCCCTGGCGGATAAACCAGGTTACGTGAGCGGGCATAAGCAACTTGCCAAATGGTGAATTGACTTCTACGGTTGTTCCGCTCTCAATGCCCCTCTTCCTGGCGTCGAGAACATTTATCCACAATGGGTTCCTTCCGCAAAGACGCATCAATGCAATGTTATTGAACGTTGAACTGTGTTCGTGCTCAAGAACGCGAAAGTAACCAAGAATCAACGGATGGTCTTCGTCTGGCGCCAGTTCCGGCATTTCCTGTTTCGGGTCTTTATAATCCGGGAGAGGATCAATCCCGCTTTCTTTGGCCACGGGGTTAACAAAGTTATATTTCCCTGTTTTTGTCTTTCCGGAAGATCCATACCCGTCAGGAGGGTTTAAGCCGTTCCATTTCTTATATTTGTAGAACTCGTGCGGGTCAGTAATAATGAACCCCTTTTCTTTCAACTCATCAAGAGACCAGGGTGTTCCAGCCAGTTGGTTTCTGTATGCGTCTTCAATGTCAACCCATGGGAAATACATTTCGAGACCCATGCGCTTAGCCAATTCTATAAAAATCCACGCGGTGGGTTTGGTGTCATACATGGGTTTCACCACCTCCGCATAATACGCGATAAATGCGTCATACAGCCAATCAGCTTTCATCTGATTCTGTTCCGAGTAAGTAGATTCAGGGAGTACGACGTCACTGAGCACGGCGGTGTTGCACATAAAGGCGTCAATCGTTACAAGGAAGTTGAGCTTCTTGAACGCTTCGATGGTTGCATCCTGGTTTCCATAGGAAAGCACAGGGTCTCCATAATAGTCTATCATACCGGTGATCTGTCCTGATTCAACCGATTCTATGAATTTGCTGGACGCCCACCCACCCCACATCGGGAAATTAAACATCTTGCCGGGCTTGTTGGCTGGCGGTTTTTGTTGTCCCTGACCCCAGGCGCTTTTAAGTTTGCGCTTGAAGGGAAGACTCGGTCCACCGGGAGCGTCAAACGTGCCCAGAAGGCCATTAAGACTTTGAAGCGCCATTACACCATAGAATGCGTTCGGGCTTTGCGAGACACCGCACCAACTGATCACACCGGGATGCTTCGCCGCTGCAAGCTCCAAAGCTATTCTCTCAATTGTGGAAGCCGGGACACCGCTGATTTTTTCGGCCCATTCAGGAGTGCGAGCGATTCCGTCTTCTTCACCCAGTAGTCTTTTCTTGTAAGCCTCGAAGCCGTAGGTCCAATTTTCGACGAACTCTTTGTTGTAAAGTTCATTCTTCACAATAACATATGCCATGGCAACGGCCACCGCCCCATCTGTGGCTGGAATTACCGGTACCCATTCCGTTGCAACCGCCGCTGTTTCACACCGGCGAGGATCAAAGACCACCAATTTAGCGCCTCTATTAATGGCGGCTTTTAGCATAGCGGTCTTCCTCTGCCCATAGGAGGTTGCCAAATCGTTAATTCCGAACATAACAATATAATCGGAATCGCCATAATGGATCCAAGGACGCTTGTCATTAAGGTTGTGTTCATTGGCTATGCGAGTCGCATTGTCGCACATACATCGGTGGCCATGCTTGTGCGCTCCATAATTATCGATAAACGCATCAGTTAGCCAGTTGTTCCAGTCGTTGCCTCGGTGAACGGCTACTTTATGAGGATCGGTCGATTTTAGATAGCCCACGACCTTATCAAGCGCCTCGTCCCAGGACGCTTTCCGGAATCTGCCGTTTTCTTTAATCAATGGGGCTTTGAGCCTGTAGGCGCTGTATAAACTGGCGGCGACGTTAGCGCCTTTGGGACAAACACGTCCGTCACTTTTAGGATCTCCTTTCAAGCCCGATACCGACTCAAGAATCCCGTCCTTGACCTTGGCTGTGACCCCACAAAGCGACCCGCATATGTAGCAATGCGAGTTGACCAGTTTGACCGGTTCAGGAGGCACAGTACCCGGCGCAATGGTTTCCGGCTCATCGGGCAAGCCGAGTCGGGACAGTACGGACGCCAGGGCATTGGAGGAATTCACGTAGTCCTCGTTGATCATTCTTCCGGCCGCACGGTCAACGACAGCCTTACGTTCGAGAAAAAGAAAGCCGAGTGTGATCTCCGCAAGGCCCCGGTAGAAATCTGATTGGGCGCTCTGCGCAAGCACTGCAGAAAACTCGACTGACCAGGGCTGAAGGTGGTTGACGATAAAATCCCGCTGGTGACTGAGGATCTCTTGGCCGCCATCTTCGATCTCCCGATCGCACAAGTAGGCCATGAAATCCAACTCAACAGCGATGTGATCATCCAGATCAAGAAAAGCCGGATCTTTGTGAACCCCTGCTTTCCTGTAGGCCTCTCTGGCTTCCAAAAGGGGCTCCTGGCACACGAGTGGTTCTCGGGCTACTACGGCTGATGCATACGGGAAAGTAGGGTTGTTGCCACAATTCAAAAAAATGTCCGCATACTCGTATCTCAAGGAACTGTATCCCTCATCAGGGTCCGTCGATTGTAAAAAACTCGCAATTCGGGAAAACCCCAAGTTCAGATCGGCTGAAGTGAGCCTTTCCGAAGCGCTCTGCAAGGCCGAGATAAAAAGGGGAGATCTCAGTTTGTCCCACGTTTCCCGGCTGATCTCGTCACGCAAAAGGGTGGACAAGAAGCGATAAACGACACGCCGCCCTCTGGTGAAATCCACACTGGCCATATATTTTCCTCCTTGGAGCAATAAACGAATGTCAAATATTTAGCTCTTCTTTTGAGCCCTTCCTGCCCTTTTGCAAGGCTGCCGATATCCCTTTTTCCAGGTCATCGACGTCAATAGGCTTGGTCAAATATGAGTGGATACCTAGCCCCACTGCCTTCTTGGCCGTTTCTACCGTTGGATACCCTGTAAGCAAAAGCGCCTTTATTTTAGGATTGGACTCCTTCAGTTTCTCCAAGACATCCAACCCACTCATTTTCTTGAGTTTCAGATCGAGGATTGCTAGATCCACAGGGTTGGCCTTGGCGTAATCGATTGCCTCGTCTTCATTCTCAAAAGCGACGGCCTTGTGCTTCATTCCGTCTGCGATTCGTTTCACAAGGTTGCAAGCGTCTTGCTCGTCGTCCAACACCAGTATGTTTGCCATCTAAAGACCTCCGGGTTTGTCAATCGATCTTGAAACAATTTCCTACCTACCGAGCAATTGTTATGCCACTACAATGGGGGGTTAACTGAAAAGTGATTTGTTATTGAAATTACAGAACATAAATACTTCGGGTCAGGAACAGGATATTTTTAATTACACCGCAGAACGTGACAATAGCAGCAGAAGTACTGCCTAAAGAGGGAGAATTGGCTGATAAACAACAATAAATTCGGGCGGGTATGATAGTGATATAATAAGATTGCACTGCAATAAAAATGCTGCATATTGCACGCAGTCTTATTTGATCTTCAAAAGATATCCGAAACAGAGATTAGGGAAAGAGCGGGAGCGATGTTCTGGAAAGCTACTCTTTGGCTGCTTGAGTCTGCATGTCCTCGACATTTTGTTCCGATTCGTCGGGTAGAGGTAGCAAAACGGTGAAGGTGGTCCCGACGCCTTCTTTGCTTTCAACTTCGATACGACCACCATGGGCCTGAACAATGCCATAACTAACAGAAAGTCCCAATCCCGTGCCTACCCCGACAGGCTTAGTCGTGAAAAAGGGGTCAAATATCTTTTCCGCGGTTTTGGGGGACATTCCACATCCGTTGTCAGAAACCGAAATTAAAATGCCCTGATGTTCCTGATCAATCTTGGCGGTTACAGCAATAGTTCCATTTCCCGAAATAGCCTGCTTGGCGTTTACCATAAGGTTCACTAGGACCTGTTCAAGTTTTTCGCCATCAGCAAAAATCTTTGGCAGATCGGGTTCAAAGCTGGTTTTGACTATGACGCCTTCCTTTTCAAACTGATGTCCGAGAAGTGATATTACCTCATTGAAGCACTCAATCAAATCAACGTATGATTTTTTGGTTTGCGAGTCCCGTGAAAACTTGAGCAGGTCCTGGACTATGCGTTTGCAGTTCTTCGTTTGTTTCTGTATGATTTCAAGGTCTCCATGACTGCCGTCTTGGACATTGCAACCTCTTAAAAGCAACTGGGTGTACCCCAGGATTATGCCCAATGGAGTGTTTAATTCATGGGCTACGCCAGCGGCCGTTTGACCAAGAGAAGCGAGTCGATCAGCTTGCTGGAGTTGACGTTCCATGCGTATCCTTGCAGTAACATCTTTGGCGATGCCTACGTAACTCTTTTGTTTTACGGCGTCGCTCATGGTTCCCGTGACGCTGAGGAGAATTAGAACCTCTAACCCAGACTTTTCTCTGATCCTGCATTCCCTGTCCTTGATAGATCCTGAGACAGAAAGATCCCGGATAAACTCCTCGTAATCAGACGTGTTGAAAAAAATTTCGGCCAAAGAAACTGTCCCGACAAGCTCACTTGGTGAATCGTATCCCAACGTAGCCAAACCTGATGGATTAATGTCCTCGAAACTTAGCTGATCGTCGAGGACAAAAATCATGTCCATTGAACCTTCGAAAATACCCCGATATTTTTTCTCAGAAAGGCTTAATTGGCGGGTGCGTTTTTCCACCAACGCCTCCAGGTTGTGGTTAAGCAATTTTATATCCTGGGTAGCCTTTTCCAGGGCCATTTTGTCACTCAGAATCCGAGCGTTGATTCTTTGGACCTTCGGGAAAAAGAAGGTTACAGAGGCAACCCCAATGAATGCGATGGAATTGATCGCTCCGGTATAGGGCCGAAAACATTCCCAGATGTAAGAGTGTCCTGTAAACAATAGAAGATGCTTTACCAGATGCCCTACAGACCGCGAAATGGAAAATCCCGCCATCGCAGCCGATAGAACCAGCAGGTACATCCACATTAGATTGGATGGTTCAGCTTTCTTTAAACGGGAGGCGTACCACACAGCTCCAAAAGAAATGACGATCATCAGGCTCGAGCCGATCACATCAGAAAACAACACGGGAGCTAAAGAATAGTAACCTGTCATTTGTCCCGCACCACCTTAATTAAGGTCTGTTTGTAAAGGTTTCGTATACCAAGGAATAGGCATAAGATCGCCGGTACGGCCACTAAATGGTCTAACTTCAGGAAATAATAAGCCAAAGTTAAAAAATCGCCTTCTATGATGATTCTCTGATCCCAGCCTCCTCTCTGCCCCTCGATCAAATCAGGTGTAATCCTTATCTCTACGAAATGGCCTGAGAATGCCACAAGGTTCCACAGTAAGAAAAGTAGAAACGATAGTTGGATCAGTCGCCAACCTCTCTCCTTTGTATAACTGTTGATCTCCAACCAGTATGCCAGGACCGCCATACTAATGGCGAGCAGAATATGAGCCATTTGGTGAGCGTAAAGGCCCTCCGGTGGACCGTGACTTTGCAAGGCCCACGCCGTGTCCGGAGCCAGAAAAACCACAAAACCGGTGATCAAAGCGATCGCTCCGCTCCCAAAGGAGCCCGGGATCGTCCACTGGTTTCTTAATGAATCTGCTCTTGTCATGTTTAACATGTTGCGCATCTTCCAACGAAGGAATCATTGAGGTCTAGCCGAGTTATCCACAATGCCTGCTTATTCCTCAATGGTCTGTGAATCTCTGGCTTTCATTCCGTAGCGCCTCATTACCTGCTGCAAAGACTGCCGTTCAAGTCCGCAATCCCTAGCCGCTCTGGTGACGTTTCCGTTGTGGCGCGAGAGCAATCCTGTCAGGTACTCGCGGTGAAACTGCTCCAAGACTCGCGTTTTGGCCTCTTTGTATGTGAGGCCGATCACTTCAGACGAAACCAGGCAATCCTTGTCGGGAGAAGAAGACCAATCGATGTCTTCGAGCCTTACTTCTTCACCAGGAGCAAGGAGAACACACCGGCTTACGACGTTTTCCAGTTCACGGACGTTGCCTTTCCAGGAATGCGACATGAAACGGCTCATCAGGCCCGTTGAAATAGTTTTCAGCGGTTTGTGGAACTCATTACAGTACCGTTCAAGAAAATGCTGCGCCAGAAGGGGAATGTCCTCGGGTCTCTCTCTGAGTGGTGGCAACCGGAGCGACACTACGTTCAGACGATAGAAGAGATCTTCCCTAAACAGGTTTTCTTTTATTCTTCGCTCTAGATACTGATTGGTGGATGCGATAATCCGCACATCTACCTTCAATGTGGAGGTTTGTCCTAAAGGCCGGATCTCTTTCTCCTGCAAAACCCTGAGAAGTTTCGTCTGAAGTGTCGGGGAAATCTCACCGATTTCGTCCAGATAAATTGTCCCTCCCTGGGCTTCCAGAAAGAGGCCCTTTTTATCCTGGGTCGCGTGGGTGAATGCGCCCCTACGATAACCGAACAACTCACTCTCAAGAATATTCTCTGGTAAATTTGGGCAGTTAACGGCAACAAAGGGCCGGGAACTGCGATCGCTGTACTTATGGATAGCCCTTGCGGCCATGTCTTTCCCTGTTCCCGATTCACCAGTCAGCAGCACGGTTACGTCGGCTTTACCTATTAGCCGAATTGTCTCGAAGACTTTTTGAATACTAGCGCTTGCCCCAATCATCTCCTGGAAACTTTCCCGTTCCCGGATGCGACGTTGCAGGACCAGGTTCTCACGTACCAGATGGCTGCGTTCCAGGGCTTTTCTCATCAAGAGGACTAGTTTATCGTGATCAAAGGGCTTGGCTATGAAATCATAGGCTCCCTTCTTAATGGCCTGGACTGCCAGGTCTATACTCCCGTACGAAGTCATCATCACCACAGTGAGGTCAGGACGATCGCTCTTGGAACGTTCCAGAAGCTCCATACCATTTATGCCCGGCATCCGTATATCCGCAAGGACAACATCGAATGGAGGGCCCTCCAGCAGCCTCAGAGCTTCAGCCGCATTGGGAGCTGTTTCGATATCACATTTGAGATCTTCGGAAAGAGTTCGCTTGAGGAGTCTGAGCATGTCTGCTTCGTCATCGACGATCAACAGTCTTGGTCTTGAAGGTTGGGTCATGGCCTGTGTTTTTGTTCCAATGTTTATTGGAATCCTCTCTACGGACTTCTGCCGAATAAATGAGTATTTATTCTACAATTTCTTATTCGAACTGTAATACTCTAATCCCATTTTCTTCGAAAACAGGTGGGAAAACCGATTTGTCAAGAATTGCAAAGTGCGGACTCGAATTCATCAGATACCAGATGTATCCATTGAATGGTTCAAAATAAGGCGGGGAATTATTAAACCTGCTGCGTTCAAAATCTTCTGAACGCACGACAAAGTATCTTATATGGTTGGTTTTGAAGAATCGTTTTATTTCGTCGGGACTTGAAGAGTAATAGGCTCTAAATAAATCAAAAGTCCGTTTTTTCACCTCGCTCCAGTACGGCTCAACCCATGTGTGCGAAAGCTCGTAATTGACAAAAACCGGACGTCTTCCGAATGTTGTGACATTATCCATTAGCTCCGGCCAGCCGGCGACAAGGCTATTCTTGGCTGTGGTCCCAAAGAATTTATACAGGTTGTGGTGTTCGGAAAAATCTATAAATTCGACGTGTCGACCTTTTATGCAGGCAAAAGCCAACAAGGCTGAAATGATACAGAAAAGCTTGATCCTTCTTGATCGTATTCCGTCCAAAACGATCCGGAGAGCGACAGCGAAACCGATGCAATAAATCAGACTCAAAGTGTAATAAATGTATCTTCGTGGCACGAAAAGCTTCACGAGAAACAAGCGTGCAAGGATATAGAGGAAAAGTGAAGCGGGCAAGATCAAAAAAAGTCCCCTCAAACCTTTCCATTTTATAACCGGTTTATAATTGCGGGCAGCATAAAAAAACACACCCACTGTCGCCAGCGCCATGAGCCAGCCTGCGATAGGCCCCCAATAGGGAAAGGACAAATTGAATATCCATGGCCTCACAAGCTCATAAAGGAATGATGGAACAGGAAATAACTGGTAACGCCCGAATTCAGTATATTCGCTCTTACCTATCATTTCTTTCCAGCTTATTAAGTGGCCGACACTTGATTGATACCCGATGACATTGAATAGTGTATAGATCAGGCCAATTATTACCGGAATGTTAACGATCAAAATTGTTTTAAAAATCTTGAATACGCTTCTTTTCGATTCTCCTGAGGGATTTACTCCTCCACTTGAGTCGTCTCCAAAATTGAAAAAAGCTACAAATCTTGATTGAAAAATAAAAGCAAGCATCTTATCCAGGATTTGGTAACCACTTGGCGGAAGCTCCGGCCCAAACCTGATGGCAGTAACCAACGCATGAGAGAACAGACATAACAGAAAGACATAGGGATTAAATAAGGACTGGATTAGAAGAACAACACTCGCAAGGAACAACTTGCCCTGGGAAATACACAGACAGTATGCGATCAACAGCGGAAAGACAAACCCGCGGGATAAGCCTCCGGCTATTTGGGCTTCAAATCCTGAAAACAGCAAAAATACCACCACCACCAAAAAGGCCGTAAGATCATCCCCGAAGCAGCGTCCCCACGCGAACCAGAGCCCCGCCGTAAGTACAAACAATATTGCAGTCAAAATATTGGAGAAAACTACTGGTTCGAACCAAAACGAGGCCATTCGGTAGATCAATTTTACGCCGGCAGGGACATATGTCTCTGCATAACGGGTCAAGAAATCATTTTGAAACAATCCGGGATCACGCCATCGCTCCATCCAGAAAATCTGCTGACGCACATCATCGTTGATTATGTAATGGTTCGAAAAAATATCGAAGTTTCCAATACAGAAAACGCTTGCGGCGCTTACGACAGCCAGCAAAAAGAAGAACAGGTTTTTTGTAGAGTTGTTCAAGTTTTTGCTTAGCCCCTGAGCATCAGATCGAATCCCTCTGATGACGGCAAACCTGGAAACTGAGGTGTCACTCTTACCCCGTAACCGTAAAGCCCTGTGTCAGTCAGCGGAATTTCTCCCTTGAAGATGAACGCGCCGTTATCGGAATCGCCATAAATCGCCGGGTACAGTCTGGCAATATGTCTGACTTTGAAACTTTCCCACAAATCAGTTGGGCCGTGCAGCAATTCAACCTTGAATTCGTTCGGATTGTGCCCCGCCGTGTCAATTTTGACCTGAATTTCAACGCTTTTGCCTTTTAGCCTCTCAGAATGATTGGAAACACTGACATCTAATATTGAAAGTTTATTCCAATCGGCGCCTATTTTCCTTTTCCATGCGACCAGATCTTTCAACAGACTGTAATTGGCGTCCGACAATTTCTGGAAATCACCGGCGCAAGGAACATACGAGGATTCTACATAGTCTGTGACCATGCGGTGTGAATTGAAAACGGGACAAATTGTGCTCAAAGACATTTTGGCCATTTTTATCCATTCACGAGGCAAATCATCAGCTCCCCGTTCGTAGAACAATGGCATGACGCTCTGTTCGAGCAAGTCGTAAAGCTCTTTGCTCTCTATGTCATCCTGGTAATCCAGGTTGTCATATTCTTCACCAGAACCGATAGCCCAGCCATTATCACCCGAGTAACCTTCATCCCACCAACCATCAAGCACACTCAATGTTAGCGCCCCGTTCGCCGCAGCCTTCATTCCCGAAGTTCCGCACGCCTCAAGGGGCCTCCGGGGATTGTTGAGCCAAACATCCGCGCCCTGAACAAGGTATCTGGCGACATTGATATCGTAATCTTCAATAAAGACGACTCGTCCTCTGAAAGGTTGTGACTTAATAATTTGCACTATGGTCTGGATAAGTTTCTTGCCGCCATTGTCAGCAGGGTGGGCCTTGCCCGAAAAAATCAGTTGAACCGGCCTTCCTGACTGGTTAAGAATTGTAGCGAGCCGTTCAAGGTCGCTAAAGATTAAGGTTGCGCGTTTATAGGTGGCGAAACGCCTGGCAAAACATATAGTTAAAGCTTCGGTATCGAGAACGCTGGAGGCTTCCTCTATTTCGAGCGCTGACCCCCCTCGATTCTTCAGTTGTTCTATCAATCGCCGCCGGGCAAAATATATTAATCGATTGCGGCATCGTTCATGGGTTCGCCAGAATTCTGTATCTGGAATCTGTTCTACACGCTCCCAAATTTTCTCGTTATCCGGATCTTCCGTCCAGCCCGGTCCGAGATACCTGTCATACAACCGCAATAAATCCCTGGATATATATGACGGAATGTGGACCCCGTTGGTGACATAACCTATCGGCACGTCTTCCCTGTCCACTGTTGGCCATACTTCATGCCACATGTCGCGTGCTACTCTGCCGTGAAGCCGACTAACTCCATTGGCCTTGGAAGTCAATCTTAGTCCGAGGACCGGCATCCAGAACGGCTCATTACGATCACCGGGGATTTTTCTACCGGTAGCAAGGAATTGATCAAAATCAACTCCGGCCTTCTCCACCGAAGAACGAAAATACTTTTCCATCATGCCGCGTTCAAACACATCATTACCAGCCGGCACCGGAGTATGGACAGTTAATATGCTTTGACTCGTAACTATTTGTTGGGCCTCTTCAAAAGTCAGACCTTCCTCCTCAATAAAATGTCTGACCCTCTCCAGTAACGTAAAAGCGGCGTGTCCTTCATTGAGATGAAAAACAGAGGGGGCAATTCCTAGCGCCTTCAACGCTCTGGCGCCACCGATTCCCAAAAGTATCTCCTGTCTGATACGGGTTTCCGTATCGCCGCCATACAATCGTGCGGTCAAACTTCTGAGAGATGGTGGATTTTCAGGTATGTCCGCGTCTAGAAGGTATAATGGCACTCTGCCCACATTGACCTTAAGAATTCTAAAATAAAGAGGTTCTCCTGCAAGTTTGACCTTGAGAATTAGGAGGTTTCCTTCTTTGTCGGTCTGTTTTTCGAGTGGCAGGGTGTCAAATCTTGTCTTGGGATATATTTCCTGTTGCCAGCCATCCTGCGAAAGTCGTTGTTTGAAGTAACCTTCTTGATACATCAATCCTACCCCGACCAGTGGTAGGTTGAGGTCGCTGGATGATTTAAGATGATCTCCCGCAAGAAGTCCAAGCCCCCCTGAATATATGGGGAGGGATTCAGTGATTCCGAATTCCAGCGAAAAGTAGGCGATAATAAAATCGACCGGTCGGGCTAACCGATATGCGTACTTCCTGGAGCGTTTAATGTATGATCGAAATCTCTGGCAGACCTTTTCAGCGTGAGCGAGGTAACCCTCATCCTCTCTAATTTCTTTCAGCCTTTGTCTAGATAAACGTATCAGAGACCACAGAGGATTATGGCCACCCTCCCGCCAGAGTCCTTCATCGAGGTGATCAAACAGTTCGACCGCGTCCATATTCCAGGAAAACCACAAATTGTTGGCTATTTCTCGAAGATTTTCCAGGTCGCCTTCCATCGGTGGCACGACAACATATTTCCGTAAGTTCATAGGGTATCCTCGCCTCGAATTGGCTATTGTTTTTCATGATACGGAACTGAGCCCAAATTTTCAGATCGCCAAATTTTTAAATTGGAAATTATGTACGAAAAATAGCATTATAGTGAATGAATCCAAATATCAAAATCGTAATTGTCAAAACATCATGAAAAAGGAATCTTCAAAGCCTCCCACAGCCGACTTTTTAGTAACCTAAAAACGACTTTCGAAACTGGACATTCGTAAAAAAGTTGACTGAAAAGCCTTGTATGAGTAAGCATAGCAGAAAGAAAAATTGGAGAGCTGCAAATTGCAGCAGTCCAATCTTGCGGTTAAGACGTTATTCTGTGTCAAAGCTAACTACTAGGTAAAATCAAGCGGAATCTCTTTGAAAGATTACAAAACTCAGGGATTTACTACAAATATTATCCCGGAAAAAGGGGACTACCAAAATGGCCGGTTCTGAAATCCTTCAAGAAAAACTGATTCTTGCCGTTGATGACGAAGAGGATGTCCTTGACATCATTGAAGAGGAACTCTCCGAGTCAGCGAATGTAACCTTACATCGAGCCACAACCTTTGAAAAGGCTCAACAATATTTGGTTTCTTACACATACGACCTAGTAATTTTGGACATCATGGGAGTCAGAGGGTTTGATCTTCTTCAGATTGCTGACAACGCCGGATTTCCAACTGTCATGTTGACCGCTCATGCGTTTACTCCTGAAGCTTTAAAAAAATCGATCGAGCTTGGAGCGCGCGCATATTTACCAAAAGAAAAACTCGGTTCTCTAGTCCCATTCCTTGAAGACGTCCTGAAACTGAATTACCACTCAGCGTGGAAGAAAGCGTTGGATCAGGTAGGACATCTATTTAACAGGAAATTTGGGTCAGACTGGAGAAAGTCTGAAAACGAGTTCTGGGAAGATTTTGAAAAGAAAATGACGGTAGATGACGCTGCAATAATCAAATGAGCCTGGTTTGTAAGGAGCGCTGATCTAAATCAGCCCTAGTCATCACTGGAATATTCTGTTTTTTCAAATCAAGCAAAGGCGCCTTGCCCGAATCCTAGTTGATTCCAAACTCCTTTGGCCGGATCATATTAACTTGTTGTTGCTCCGATGGTTGGTGTCGGAGCAGCTATTTTAGGCTTATTAAATCCCCGGCTGTCGCCTCACTCAGACCAAGAAACATTTTCATCAGGGCGCGTTGATTAAAATCCGGACAGTATTCCTTATGAAGCGGCGCAGAGAGCGGAAAAGTTGTTTGACACATGAGTCAATTTAGGGTTTTGTTTATTAGATAAATTGTGGGCTTAATCAGGAGATATTCCATGAAAGAAGTAGTAGTAGTTTCCGGTTGCAGGACCGCCATAGGGACATTTGGCGGTACGTTACGCGATATGCACGGCTCAAGTATTATGGCCGCTCCAATGAGAGCCGCCATTGAAAGAGCCGGGATCGACGCTAATACGATAGAGGATGTACGTTTTGGTTGTTGCCTCAATCCGACGGACGCCATGAATGTTACGCGTATTGGGGCGCTCCTAGCGGGTATTCCTAGCTCAGTGCCCGCTGTGACCATAAACAGGGTTTGTATCTCAGGCATGGAGGCTGTACTATCAGGAGCCGCCATGATAAAAGCCGGCGAAGCCGACACTATTCTAGCGGGTGGTGTAGAGCACATGTCCGGGGTAGCCTACACTGTGGAGAAAGCCAGGTGGGGCGTCAGAATGGGGAACGATGTTATAACAGACGCTATGACGACGGGTCTCCATTGCGGTTCGCACATACTTCCTTATCCTCAGGATGGGCCTGTAGAATTTTTCAGAGGCAAACCCTACATAATGGGACATACGGCAGAGTTTGTCGCCTTAAAGCTTGGTATATCACGCCAGGAACAGGATGAAATAGCTCTTAGAAGTCACAATAATGTTGAGCGGGCTACCAAAGATGGCTCATTCGCTGAAGAAATAATTCCTCTGAGCGTTCCTCAAAGAAGAGGAGAACCCAAGATCTTCGACAAAGATGAACACTTCAGACCTGGCCTAACTATGGAAGCGCTTGCCAGGCTCTCACCCGCTTTCATTCCGAAAACCGGTACCGTTACAGCGGGAAATTCAAGTGGAATTAATGATGGCGCCTCAGCGCTGGTCATTATGTCCTCAGAAAAAGCGGCGTCTCTGGGGTTGAAGCCTTTGGCGAAGATCAAAGCTGTTGGAATGGGCGCATGTGACCCTACAATAATGGGATTGAGCCCGGTGCCGGCGGTTCAAAACCTGTTGAAGCGATCGGGTATGAAGCTCAGTGATTTCGAGTTGATCGAGCTTAACGAAGCCTTCGCAGCGCAATATCTTGGCTGTGAGAAAGAACTGAAGCTTAACCGGGATATTACAAATGTGAATGGTTCAGGTATCGGTCTCGGACATCCGGTAGGCAGCACGGGCTCCAGACTGATAGTTACCCTTATTTACGGGATGAAAAAGCAAAACAAAAATCTGGGCATGGCTACCCTTTGTGGTGGCGGTGGTGTCTCCATGGCGTGCGCCATAGAAATGATTTAACCCCCAATTACATGCGCAGGAGTTAAATCTCCTGCGCCTTGAACCCGACTAGAAGAAAACATAAACAATAATTCTTATTGAGTAAATTATTACAATGGCCACGGCCAGTGTCCCTATCACCGAGTGAATCCTTTTCCCCAACTCTTTCCATCTATCCACTATTGAATATTTTTCCCCTATCTCATTCTGTTTAAGAAAGAACTCATCAATTAACAGCCAGATCAGAATTATCGTAAGAATGGAGCTTAAATATTTCATTGGGTATCTCTGAATATATTTTAGTTATGATATATCTTTTCCATGTCGTTTGCGATCCATTGTTTAGAAGGTATCGATATGAAAATAGAATTTCAAAAAATGCATGGGGCCAAAAACGATTTTGTAGTTTTCGACGATATGAAAAACGCTGTTTCTCTCTCTGCGGCCAATGTGGCCCATATCTGCAATCGACGAGAGGGCGTGGGGGCTGACGGTCTAATTGTAGCCCGCCCTTCGGAACACGCTGACTTTTTCATGGATTATATGAATGCCGATGGCTCTGTCGCAGAGATGTGCGGCAATGGCATTCGGTGTCTTGCGAAATATGTTTTCGATAGAGGACTTACGGACAAAACCAGCCTTAGCATAGAAACCAGGGCAGGAATAAAAATCGTGGATCTGATTGCCGATGGAAATGGGCAAGTTGGCAGTGTACGTGTTGACATGGGAGCGCCCATTTTTGATCCAGCGAAAATTCCTGTAGATATAGAGGCGAAATCTTGGCCTATTCTGGATTACGCGCTAAAAATAGAAGGCAGAACGTTTCCCTGTTCATTCATATCCATGGGAAACCCTCATTGCGTAATCCTGTATGATGGCGCCGACCTGGCGGACGCTCCCAGAAATTATGGCAAAGTGATTGAAAATCATCCAATATTCCCTGCTAAAACTAACGTTGAATTTGTACAAGTTCTTGATAGAAAAACAGCGTTGATGCGAGTCTGGGAAAGAGGCAGTGGAGAAACCATGGCATGTGGGACCGGCGCTTGCGCGTCAGCGGTATTTACAATCGTCAAAGGACTTACGGACAATGAGGTTTCCATAAAACTGCTGGGGGGTATGCTAAGTATTGTATGGAAAGGCGGTAATAATTCAGTTGTTATGACTGGAGCCGCGTGTAGTGTCTACGATGGTATTATAACAATTTAATTTTATGATATGAATAACTTGACACGAATCAATTCGTGGAATAATTTTCGACACCATGAAAGCCGAGTAGGCGTATTGCGGATTGACATCAACGGAGCAGGCAAACAATGAAACTCGAAAAAGGAAACGCCGGTTTTACCATTTTGGAAATGACTACGGTCATCTTGATCATAAGTGTATTAGCGGTAATTTACTTTCTCGAGATAGACTCTTACAGAGAACGGCGCATGAGCGAGTTGGCCGCGAAGACCCTTATGCTGGCCGCCAAAGCGCAAGAAGATTTTTTTGCTAGCGAACATCGGTATTTTGACGCAAGAATCTCAGGGAACGGGGCTGATTCTACGCTAACCACTCCGAATGGAATAAAAACGCAAGTGGTAGCGCCGGCCGGTGTTGTGTTAAGTATTAAGGCAAAAGGATTTGAAAAAAGGGCGTTCACGGGTAGCGCGTATTACAAGGGCAGCAAGGTGACCCATGTATATGATTCTGAAACCGGGAAAATGACTACCGTTCCGCGATCGCAGGAAGAGCTGGAATGAATCGGCGTTTTATCAGAGCAATAAAACGTAATGAAGTTTATCTAGTTACCATCATTATAGCGGCTGTATTTATTTCAGCAATGGTTGTAGTGACGTTTTTGCTACGTGGATCATTGGTTGCCCAACCTTACGAAGCTTTAAGTCCATCGGATCTCAAACGGGTTTTTGTCACGGGTTACCTGAGATTTAGGGAAGAAGACGGCAGCCCCTACCTGAAAGTGGAGTTGCACAACGGCACTCTTTGGTGGATAAAGTCCATAGAGTTTGAATTCGCTGGTAGGCCGTACATTTTAAGCGACTCGAGCGCGTTTAAGCCTCTTCATTTCGGCGCGGTCAGACTTGACCTTACGGACGCTCCCCAACGAAAGAACTCAACTGAATATGACTTGAAGATTGTGAAAGCCTCGGGATATCCGCCGGCGGAAGTCCAGTGGGAAAGGGGCGCGAGCAAAATCACCGAAGCTCCGAGATCCGCGAAATCAAAAAATTACTAAACCATCCGATCAACATGTAAAAAATCAAACAATAACGGAGGGTGTCATGTCAGCCAACTCAGTTTCGACAGTGGATTATGAAAAAGCTTTACGCGTCGGGCGTCCACCAAACGTCGTGAAGCTTTTCCCCAATTCTAAAGCTCTACTGGTAAGCGGGAAAGTTATCGATCGAGCGATGATAAAAAAAGGGAAAGCTATAGCGATTGCAGCCAGCGTCCGCAACTCCTTTGCCGCTTATGGAGCCCTTAGAGCCGCACAAAAGGCCAATGCCGCCATAATAATAGAAATTGCCAAATCAGAAGGTGGGTCAAACGCCTATTGCGCTGTCTGTCTATGGAACATGGCAAGGTTGGTGGACTCCATTTGTAATGAATTGGGGATTACGGTTCCTGTCGCAATACACGCTGACCATTACGGCATAAAAAGTGAGACGGATATTACGACGGCTAAAACAGAAATCCCAAGCATTTTTGACGCAGGCATAACATCAATCGCTATTGACGCGTCACATCTACCTGACGTTGACAACCTGCTGGCAAATATAGAATTGTCAAAGTTTGTGCCGACATGGGCAGGTTATGAAACTGAAGTTGGGGAAATAAAGGGGAAAAGTGGCCTGTCAACAGTTGAAGAAGCTCTTTTCCTCATACAAGGGCTAAACGCCAACAACATTTTTCCCGACTGGATAGCGTTGAATAACGGAACCACTCATGGCCTCGAAGCATCAGACGCTGGTATTCAGATTGATCTCACGGCCAGTATTCATAACGCTCTTCAGCCGTATCATATCTCAGGAGCTCAACATGGCACCTCCGGCAACAGCTTTGAGCGACTACGGGCAATAGCTCAGAAGACACACACAACCAAGGCTAATGTGGCTACCGCTCTACAGATGGTGTCTTGGGGGCTGAAGGTAAATGAGTATGGTAACGCTATTCAAGACACTGATGGCAATTTCATAAAATTACCTGACGCCGGTCCATTTGACAAAATGTGGGAGCAAATGGTGGCGTTCGCAAAGGAAAAAGGCTGGAAGGGTGGCGATTACAAGAAGCTGAACCTGCCCTTCGAAAACAGACTCCTGGGTTTGACGGCGGAGGAACGGGAGCGCATGATAAAAGGGGTTGAAGACTTTGTGTATTTGCTTATTTCCGATGTCTTCAACGGTTCGGATACTGCGCCGCTAGCGATAGAGGAAATTCTGAAAGCGGATTCGTATGACCTTGGGCAAAAAACGTCCAGAATAGAAAATCCTGCTGAATGGACCCCTGAAAAAATTCGTGAGAAAGGCGCCAGGCTGGTTACAGACAAGGGAGCGAAAGGCAATTTTGACGACTAGATAAGGATACTTGTACGCACGCTCCAGCTCAAGGATAATCAGTCCACGCTGAAGTGTGCGTCAAATCACCCCAACAGGGGACAAATTTCAGCCCGCGATCTATTCATTCCGACTAATTCTCTACCTTATGGGCTTTTTTTTCGATAATTTCCCTTTGTTCAGTCCTGTAATCCAGAAGTCTTCTGCGCAGGCCGGTGTCGAAGCAGGCTAGTATCTCTACAGCGAACAACCCCGCGTTTTTTGCGCCGCTGGAGCCTATCCCCATGCATGCCACCGGAATACCACCTGGCATCTGAACAGTGGAAAGTAACGCGTCAATTCCACCAAGCGACGACGAATCCATCGGCACGCCTATAATCGGCAACACGGTGTGGGCAGCTAGGAATCCCGCCAAATGAGCGGCCATGCCCGCTCCAGCGATTAGAACTTTCCAACCTTCGGTTTCAGCCCGCCGTGCAATCTCGATTACCCGTTCGGGTGTGCGGTGCGCCGACGCTACCGTCATGAAATAGCGAACTTCGAATAAATCCAGGACCTCAGCCGCCTTCTTCATTTTGGGAAGGTCTGAGTCGCTTCCCATAAGTATTCCAACCTGAACATCAACCATAGAGTATTTCACCTTTTATCTAGATCTCCAGCGCATTACTCATCGACGTGAAACAAAAACCAGCCTGCGAAACGGTCATGAAGGCTTTATTGATTCAAGATATGTGGCAATAGCCCCGTCATATTGATTGGTGAGTCTGAAAACCTTCTTGGCCAGCCTGAAATTGGTCGCTTCCGAAACTGAGCCTCCCATGGCTTTCATCTCGTCTATTACTCTGACATAATCATCCGGGTCCGTAATAACCGTAACGAAAGGGTAATTCTTCGCCGCCGCTCGCAATAGTGTCGGGCCTCCGATATCAATATTTTCTATTGCGTTGGCGAGAGAACAAGACGGGTCCTCAATGGTTTTCTCAAACGCGTAAAGGTTGACGACCACCATGTCTATAGGCTCTATCCCATGCTTTTTCATGGCATCAGCGTGATCGGGATTGGATCGTATACCCAGAATGCCGCCATGAACCTTGGGGTGTAACGTTTTTACCCTGCCGTCAAGCATCTCCGGGAATCCCGTGAACTCTGAGACTTCCTTAATTTTAATTCCAGAAGCGGCAATGGTCTTGGCTGTGCCCCCTGTGGAGAGAATTTCCACGCCAAAGGAGTGGAGGTCTGAAGCAAATTTGGTCACTCCACTCTTGTCCGTCACACTGATCAGGGCTCTATAAATCTTGGGCATTTTCGACTCCTTGGTTGCTAAACATTTTATTTAGCAGAACATGTTCGGAATTATAATCTTACTTGTTTTCCCGCTTTTGCTTTGAATTTTCGCCTATTATGCGTCTGGCCTCATTGCCGATTTGTCCTTCCGGATCATTTTTTACTACGAATTCAAGTTTCTTTATGCCTTCTGATTTGTCTCCTTCATTAAGGAGAGACTCACCCAACTTCAGATGCCCAACCAGAAATTCCGGATCAATTTCAACGACTTTCCGAAACGCTTCAGTTGCAGCGGGGTAATCTTTTCTTTCCTGATAAATTAACCCAATTCTATACAAAGCTTCTTTGAATGAAGGGTCAACGGCCAGGGCCTTTTTGTAATCTTCTAGAGCCCTGTTGAAATCCTTTTTTTCTTCGTAGCAAAAACCGAGATTGAACAACGCGTTGATATTGTCGTCTTTGAGCAGGGCGGACCGTTCATAATTAATGATGGCCTTGTCGAGATCGTTTTTCTGATTATACGCTACTCCAAGGTTATAGGCGGCCTTTTCCGGTGTTAAATAGGTAGGGTCCTTCAAACATTCTTCGAATTTCTTTATGGCGTCATCCGGCATCCCCTTGGCCAAATAAGCTGTACCAAGATTGTTCTTGGCTTCAGTTAACTTGGGATCCTTTTCAAGAGCTATTTTGTATTGAGTCACGGCTTCATCGTACATGCCCTTTCGCTGATAAGCCAATCCCAGGGCATGTTCAATGTCGCCGTTGCCCGGCGCCAGCATTTGAGCCGCCAACAATTCCTTTATGGCTTGCGGAGTTTTGCCCTCATTCAAAAAATTTATCCCCAACTGATAATGGAGTTCGACAGTCTTCTGGACCTTTCCTGGCGACTCTGACTTCTGGGGAACACAAGCAACCAAAGTCAAAAAAACGACCAGCGCCAAAACCCAAGGGCAAAACACTCTTCTCGATTTGGTATTCAACACTTCGAACAAATTTTTTCTCTGGTTTGACATGAAGTGGAAAAGAAACATCTGAATCCTGGCGGACAATTTATTTGCGAAGTTTATACCTGTTAAAACAAAGCCCTATGAACAACCGAACGCGACCTGTCTGGTAATAGGAGCCAGAAACTCATTGATATCCAGACTTGGGTCATATTTTGTAATTGCTCCTTCTTCAGGACTTATCTCCTCAAATTCGGTTTTTTGGCTGTGATACAAATCCCAACGACCGTCAGAAGGTTCATCAGTCTCCTCGATTCGACGAATAAGCCTGGAATGAATGACATCGTCCGTGGTTTCACAATAAATCAAAAGAAAATCGGCATTGTGGTCTAACGCTAGATCCCTTGCAGCAATACGATCTGAGCGTTTGATGAACGAAGCGTCCAGTATGACAGTCTCGTTCTTCTCCAAATCGACGCCTGCCCGTTCGAGCATGAGCCGGTAAATTCGGTCAGACGACTCGCGTGTATAGATTCCCTCGCCGAAGTTGTCAAGCCGATGTTCGACGGGGGATATCCCCATGGTTTGCTTTCTTGTGACATCGGAGCGGATGGCCTTGATTCCCAGTCTTTCAGCGAGCCTCGAAGCCAGAAAACTTTTACCTGATCCCATAAGGCCGCACATGATCACCAAGGTGGGATTGGGCGGGGGTTGAAAATAAGCCCTGGCGAGCCGAAAATAACTGGAAGCTGTCGAAGCGGATTTCAATCGGATTTTTGCTTCAATTTCAGGCTCACGTGAAGCGAAGCTCTGTACCTTCCCGCGAACATAGGCTCTATACGACTTGTAAAAAAGCAACAAATCCTGAGCGGTTTTTTGTCGCTCATCCCCCATGTATCCTGACAGGACCCGCCTTGAAAACGCCGGATAACCTGAAAAATCAAGATCCATAAGCAAAAAGGCAATGTCCGCAAGGGAATCCGAATACCTGAACCGGTCATTGAACTCTATGCAGTCAACCATCATAATTTTGTCAAAAAGAATCACATGATCCAGATGCAAGTCCCCATGGCAGTCTCGAATGTGCCCTTCTTTAACTCTTTGCTCGAGGTATCCCCTGTTTTCTTCAAGAAATTTCAGAGAAGCGCTTCTAACCGATTCAAAAGTCTGAGCGGAGATTGTCTCTCCAATAAAGTCCTCGGTCTGATAAAAATTTTCTTTTACGTTTCTTGTTATTACTTCCGGCGCTCCAAAAATTGATATTTGGGGCCCACCAACCGCTTTCAAATGAAATTTCTTTATGCTGTTCGAGACCCTGTCGATGGTACTCTCATTAACCATGCCAAGAGCGAGCGCATTGCGTAGCACCTTTTGCTCGGGGATATATCTCATCAGGACAGCGCATTCGATCTCAGACCCTTCTTCGTTTAAATTGATTCTTCCCGCTGATGATTCGAAAATTGGCGCCACTCCAAGATAAATATTCTCTGAAAAACGAGAGTTCAAAGTCACTTCCTGATGGCAGAAGAATTTTCTCTTTTCGAGAGAGGAAAAATCCAGAAAACCCATTGATAAAGGCTTCTTGACCTTATAGACATAAGGACCGGCCACAAAAACAACAGAGATATGAGTTTGAATGACCTGAACAGATCCGGGGCGGTGAGGATAAACTGAAGGATCGGACAAGGCGTTTATCAGCCGCTCTACATGTTCATTCAACAATCTCCTCCACTTTCTGAAGCAAGTTGGCCGCAGGCCGCAAGTATGTCGCGACCGCGAGATTTACGGATTATTGCCATCAAGGATTTTGACATCAGTATGTCCTGAAAAGATGCCACCCTTTCAGGCGTAGGGCTTTTGAACTCGTCGGACAATTCATCATTAAACGGTATGAGATTAACCTTTGTCCTGATTGGATTCAGGATCCTCACCAATTTTCTAGCGTCATCGTCTGAATCATTAAGACTCTTTATCATGACATATTCTATGGTAATCCGATCCCGTTTTGGTAAAGGAAATCTTTTCATCGCGTCAAGGAGTTGATCAAGCGGATATTTTTTGTTTAAGGGCATGATCATGCTTCTAATGTCATCGCTGACCGCGTTCAAACTAACAGCCAACTTTACTCGAACCGTTTTCCCGAGATCAGGTATAAGTGGGGCCAGGCCGGCTGTCGAAACAGTAATCCTCCTCCAAGAAATGTGAGGTCCGTTAGGGTTGGCCATGATGTTTATGGCCCTAACGGTATTTTCGAAATTGGCGAGGGGCTCACCCATTCCCATAAAAACAACATTTGTAATGGATGAGCCTGGGATCTGTCTTCGGACTTCAAGTAACTGCCCGACAATTTCGCCAGCCGACAGATTCCGGATGAAACCCATCCGCGATGTTCGGCAGATCTTGCAACCCATTGCGCATCCTACCTGAGTAGAAACACAGAGAGTGTCATGATCCTCTGTGGGTATGTACACGGATTCAATTTGTCGGCCGTCCGTCAGACCGAAGAGGAATTTTCTGACCCCATCCTGGGATTCCATTGTCTTGATCTTGTTGAGGCGCTCTATGCGGGCAGCGCCGCTAAGCAGCTCCCGCAATTTCTTGGAGAGATTGGTCATAGGGTCAAAAGATACGCAGAGCCCCTGATGTATCCATCTCAGGACCTGAGCGGCACGGTACTTGTCCTGATTCAAAGCAATGAAAAATGACTCCGCCTCATCCAGAGTCATCCCGGCTAGATCCGGTAGACGGTCCGCCCTAATATTGGAGAAGCTGGTCGTCAAAATATCTCTGTGCCACTGAAGAAGTAGCTGATCTCAAAGTTTGCGCTTTCTTCCGAATCAGAGCCATGAACTATATTATTCTGTTTACTACCCGCCCAACTGGCTCTAATTGTTCCGGCCGCTGCCTCCGAAGGATCCGTCGCTCCCATCAACTCCCTGTTGCGTTTTATCACGTCCCCGGCCTCCAGAACCATTATCACCACTGGCCCAGAGGTCATGAATTCCACCAGCTCAGGAAAGAATGGCCTCTCGCTGTGAACATAGTAAAATCCTTCTGCCTCGGGCTTGCTGAGCCTTTTCATTTTCATGGCCGCTATCCGAATGCCTTCTGATTCAAAAATTCTAACCACTTCCCCGATCAGATTTTTCTCCACACCGTCGGGCTTGATTATCGATAGAGTTTTTTGCATTTATGATTCCTTTTCTGACTGAAAAATATGTCTAAGCAACAAATTTACCACAGGGCCCGTTGTGTTTCCAGATCCAATAGGATAATTGTTTGGAGTATATAAACGGAGAAAGACAAACCCATGAAGTCGATAAAATCCTTGATGTTTTGCGTAATCGCTCTGGTGTTGGGCCAGTTGTTCCAGGAACGCGTGTTTGGAGCGCAGGAGTTTAAGCTTCCCAAACCCGGTTTGACAGGAAAAATGTCTGTGGAAGCGGGAATGTTGAAGAAAAAATCAGTCAGGCATTACTCTAAAGAGCCGTTGACACTGGAGCAGATTTCTCAATTGCTATGGGCGGCGAATGGTGTCCTGCCTGTAGACGCTATGAGTGGAGCTACCGCCAAAACCGTGCCGTCGGCAGGCGGAATCTATCCTTTAGAAATATTCCTGCTTACAGGGAATCAAACGGTAAAAGGATTACCGGCCGGTGTGTTTCAGTACAACTCGTTTAATAATTCTCTACTTCAAATTTCCGAATCGGATTCCAGGGCAGCCCTTGCTCAGGCCGCGTTATCACAAATGTGGCTTGCTGCAGCTCCTGCTGTAGTGGTTATTGGCGCCGCGTTTGCCAAAACCACCGCCAAATATGGGAACAGAGGAATTCAGTACGTCTTCATGGAATCGGGCGCTTCGAACCAGAATCTCTATCTTCAGGCAGAAGCGTTGGGCCTGAGGGTCGGGACTGTGGGAGCTTTTGATGACAATTCGGTTTCCTCAGCCATGAAAATTCCGGCAGGGGTAAGTCCTTTATTAATAGTGCCGGTGGGGAAATAAATTCTCTCGATTTTTGAGGTCATGAAAAACATTCTGTTAAGTAGGGCTCGTTATTAGACGGACTGTTCCAAAAATTTCCTTTCCTGAGACCCCGATATTAGATTCGCAAGAAATAATGGTTAGAGATACTGTGAGTATTGCTTCACGGGTTCAAGATCTATTCAGGAAATGGCATAATACGTACATACTGATTAATGCACAGACTCGCGACGACCAAGACACCTTTCTATGTTGTCAGATCTGGCGCGAAATATCGCTTAAAGGTAAGACTTCATCGGTACAAGTCTATTGAGTCCTTTAAAACGATGTAATCAAGAGTCAGATAAGCAAATTCATGATTGAGCGAGTCTCTATTTGTCCTTGACATAAACCCAAATCTATATAATGTTCAACAATACACTAGTATTTTCCATTATAAAGTGTTCGCTAAACATTCTAAGGAGGTAGGTGGATGGACTGGGTTGTTTATGTCGCCCTATTATGTGGGGGCGCGGGAGTGGCCTATAGCCTAATAACCGCGGGTTGGGTATTTAAGCAGGATGCGGGCAATGAGCGAATGCGGGAAATATCCAGCTATGTCGCTGAAGGCGCAATGGCTTATCTGACTCGCCAGTATAAGGTCGTGGCTATTATCGCGGCTATCTTGTTTGTTATCCTCTGGGTTGCCCTCGGAAGGATGCCGGCAATCGGCTTCTTGGTCGGTTTGATTGGGTCAGGTCTTGCTGGTTTCCTGGGGATGAAAGTTTCCGTCAACGCGAACGTGCGCGTGGCCGCTGCTGCGGGTAAGAGCCTTGCGGACGCTATGGACGTCGCGTTCAAGGGTGGGTCTGTGACCGGAATCGTGGTTACAGGTCTTGCTCTGCTAGGTGTCGCCGGTTTTTACATGCTCGCCAGGGGAAACAATGCCGACGAACACCAAATCTTTACCGCTCTTGTAGGTCTTGGTTTTGGTAGTTCACTCATGAGCGTGTTCGCCCGTGTGGGTGGAGGTATCTACACCAAAGCCGCGGACGTGGGCGCCGACCTTATTGGTAAAGTCGAAGCCGATCTTCCGGAAGACGATCCCCGTAACGCGGGTGTTATCGCTGACAACGTTGGTGACAACGTTGGTGACTGCGCGGGTATGGCCGCCGACCTTTATGAAACCTACACTGTTACGATCGTAGCGGCGATGTTGCTCGGCAGCACTATCTATGGTATGGGGACGCCCGCTTTCTTTATGCCGCTGCTCATCGGTGGCGTCGCGATTATCGCATCGATTATCGGGACCTTCTTCGTTAAAGTGAGCAGGACCAAGAACGAAAAAGACGTCTATATCATGGGCGCTCTTTACAAAGGTATGGCCGTCGCTGGCATACTCGCCGCAATAGCCTTTTATTTCGTGGCGGGGTATCTTCCTCTCGGCAAGCCACTCGCTACGGCCTACATCATTCAGCCAATGAGCATATTCTTCCTGGCTGTAATTGGTCTGGTTCTTACTGGCCTGATCGTTGTCATTACTGAATATTTCACCGGTATGTACGGCCCGGTTAAATATGTCGCTCAGGCTTCTACAACCGGTCACGGCACCAACATCATCGCCGGTCTTGCTATCAGCATGATTTCGACAGTGCTGCCTGTCCTTGTCCTTGCAGCCTCTATCATGATTGGATACGCGATTGGCGGTGGTTTCACCGGAAGCACCGGAACCGGACTTTACGGAATCGCTGTTGTCGTTGTTTCCATGCTTTCCATGACTGGAATAGTTGTCGCAATCGACTCATACGGGCCTATTACGGACAACGCCGGTGGTATCGCTGAAATGGCCGACTTGTCGGAAGAAGTTCGTAACAGAACGGACCCGCTTGACGCTGTTGGTAACACTACAAAGGCTGTTACTAAAGGATATGCCATTGGTTCCGCAGCTCTGGCGGCCCTGGTCCTTTTCGCCGAGTACACAAGAGCCATAGAAGGTTTGTCAGGAAAGGCGGTAGCCTTCGACCTGTCTGATCCGAAAATCCTAGTCGGTCTGCTAATTGGAGGCATAATTCCTTACTTCTTCGCAGCCCTTTGTATGCTCGCAGTTGGGAAAGCCGCCGGATCAATCGTAGAAGAAGTTCGCAGACAGTTCCGGGAAATCAAAGGCCTAAGAGAAGGTCTCCCTGGTGTCAAAGCCGAATACGGCAAGTGCGTGGATATCGTCACGGCCGCAGCCCAGAAAGAGATGGTTATCCCATCCCTGCTGCCGGTGGTGATACCTCTAGTGGTGGCGTTTACACTTGGTAAGGAAGCCCTCGGTGGTATGCTCATCGGTAGCATCGTTGTAGGTCTGTTCCTTGCCATCGCGATGACGACTGGTGGAGCTACCTGGGATAACGCCAAGAAGTACATTGAAGATGGATATTTTGGTGGTAAGGGTGGCGAAGCTCACAAAGCGGCGGTTACCGGTGATACCGTAGGTGATCCGTATAAGGATACTGCGGGCCCGGCCTTGAACCCGGTCATCAAGGTCGTCAATATGGTGGCGCTGCTACTAGTTCCGTTTATCGTCAAGTAGTCTATCGAACAGTAGACCACTCAGACGTTTGAAACCACAGGGGCGCTTCCAAGGGGAAGAGCCCCTGTGTCGTTCTTTTCAACTTATTGGAAAGTCCTTATCAAATCAAATAGTGTTTTGGCGAGCGGGCGTCATCCCCCCATTTCCCTGGAACGGTAGCGCAAAGTGTGTTCCACAAGAATGTCGCCCGTTTCGCCAAGGTAATTGCGAACCCCCCTGTTAAAGTGGATCTCGCAATTTTGAAAAAAGGGCGTTCGGCGTCATAGGCCATCCCCTAACAGCAGGATTTGGATCTTTTTGATCGAAGCCGAGCGCCTGGTCCCCCTTAAAAGGGGTTCGCCTGAATAGAACTTGGTGAGACCGTAACCGGTTGTTTGGAACAGGGTTAAATGGTCTCTGCTTTGAAAGGTGTCCGTGAAATTTCTCGGTGGTCACAAAGCCGAGCAAATCCTATAAGTTTGATCTCTAGCGCAGGCAAAGACCGGACCTCAAGTATTTTCACGGATTATTCCTTCCTTGAACCAAATCAGGCCGATATTGAACGGTTTCTTTGAAAACCGCCGCCAATGCGCGCCTTTACCTGGCTAAGCCCCCCGAGATCAAATTTGTCTCGGTTTTGACTCTCATTATAACAACGCTGAGTTCAATGCAAGCTTTTTTTAGACAAGTGAGTGAAAAAAAGTGTGAGCCGAGGAGAAAGGCCTGGTTGTTGACGATAAATCTCATTGATAACAAGGAGTTGCTGCACTCAAGAACTCACTTTCCAAATAGGCCAAAGAATCGTTTGCGTTTCTCGGGCTTTTTCCGAGGATGAGAGCAGACGACGTCTTCATTTTGAATAATGTTTCTAGGCCAGTCCGTTGTCATCTTAATAGTTTTTTCTCGTCCTACCAGTGAAGAAACCAGTTCAAAAGCGTTCCGCATTCTAGGGGCCCGGTGAATCGGAGAATGAGCGTCAGTGGCGAGTATATGCGCCAAACCGTTCTCCAGTAGCCACTTCGAAGTTGACAGAGCGCGAAGCCCGGCGTCACCTGTGATACTGTCCGCAGTAATTTGAACTAACAAATCCCCAGGTCTGAACATTGTGACGAGTTTATAAATCGTGTCTGGATAAGTCTGTAATTCCACGTTCTTTTCCGGGTGAGCCAGGACTATCTTTCGACCGGAATTTATCATCATGCGCACAAAGTTTTCAAAACCCGCCGGGACCTGAAGAGGTGGCAACTCAAGAAGTATATACTGACTGTCATTCAAAGAGATTACGGTACCATTCGATAGGGAGTTCAGAACATCAGCGGTCAGACGAGCTTCCATGCCTGGATAGATGGTCAGATTTACATCAACCGACGCGAGTTTATCATTGAGTTCAAGCACGCGTCTCCTGACCTCATTGACGTCGCTAGTGAACTGCCCACTACCAAAATGAGGTGTGGCGACTATCCCCGAAAAGCCTTCCTCAACTGCGATGCGGGCCATCTCCAAGGCCTCGTTAATATCTGTCGCTCCGTCATCTATCCCAGGAAGTATATGGTTATGCAAATCTATCATGTAAACTTAATCTTGTCTGGAGCAAATTACTTGAGTTACTCTAGTCTTGAAAGTAAAAAAGTTCAAGGGGGTTCCAGGCGCAAGCCGTAACTGCCGGCAAAGAACTTACGTGGTTGTCATATAACATGATCTATTTTTGGTTCGTCAGTAAGAAAATCATGAGCGCAGCGATCTATCCAATCGGGCTAACATTTATCCTGGTAGTCGTGGCTCTTATACTTTCCTGGAATCATCGAAGACGCGCCGCCAGGCTACTGTTTGCGCTGGCTGGTTTGACGTTGTTCGTTTTTTCACTTGGATGGACTGGACATACTTTGGTGAAGGCGTTGGAAGACGAGGCAGGTCCTTACGTCGATCCAGCGAAATTGCGGGACGCTGGAATAAAATTTATCGTTGTACTCGGGGGAACTGCCGTGAAACCCGATAAAAGCCCGGCTGACCGATGGGATCGGTCCGTACTGAGGCTATTGGAAGGATGGCGATTATGGCGCGAGATACCAAACTCCAAGCTCGTACTGTCAGGGGGCGCGGTTAGCTATGCAGACGCGATGGCGGTTCTGCCTGAGTGGCTAGGTGTCCCAGAGAACGCGATAATTCTGGAGACGAGGGCCCTGGATACCGACGATGAAGCCAGGCTGTTTGAACCGATTGTCGGGACTCGTCCTTTCGCCCTTGTGACATCCGCTACCCATATTCCGAGGGCGATGAGCATGTTTCGGGGTCGGGGAATGAAACCGATCGCCTGCCCGTGCGATTTCAGGGAAACAACGACTCCACCACTGTATGAATTGTGTCTTCCAAAGGCTGATTGGTTGAACGATTCCGAGATAGCCCTACATGAGTATTATGGAAGGTTGTTTTATTGGTTCAAGGGCTTGGCGCAGTAGAGAGGTTTCCAGGAAGATTGATCATCACATCGACATGTCATAAGCGAACACAATGCTACGGTATCCCGTGATACTCTGAAAAAACATGGGGTTAACAAGCGCCAGCACAAGCGAATTTGCGCCGTCATTCTTAAAATCAGCTATCAGGTAGTCCGAAATGATACCAGGGCTAGTGACAGTTCGCCAGTTTTCGAGAAACTCCTTGCCGTTCCAACCCAAAGCCTCCACCGCTGAGCCGGCTTCTGACTGTTGAATGACAAGAATTTCGTTCTTGCCCATTCCCTGAGCGTTGCTGATAAGTATCCGTCCCGGCATCGCGATGTCGAGCGGCGATTGGCCCTGTCTGTATAGTCTGATACGTCTCCTCAATCCGTAAAGCCGGTCCGGTTTGATCGCAAGCAGCCTGTTCTCCTGGTCAAAGGCCATCAGACGCTGATCCTGATTCAAAATTATCCTGAGGAACTGGTTATCTGCCCCAAATCTGCCCGAAGCGTAACTCAACAAAAAAGTTCCCGGTGGCAGGCTAATGTCACCAACCTTCTGAAGCTTCCCTTGCCTGAACTCATATTGCTCTTCCCGGCCACTGAAAATGTTCGAGGAATCAATCCTTTGTCCTACAAGTATCTCCTTTTCTTTTTCATCGACAGGTTCCGATATTACCTTGAGTATTACGTCCTGGAGCTTATCAGCGACAGTCAGGTTCATCCCCTTGTACTGAATAATCGCAGACTCAAACCCTGATAAGGTTCGATAACATAATATCAACTCCGCGACACCGTCCCCATCGAGATCCTTCGCTTCGGCGCTCACATAAATCGCAGGACCCTGGGAGTATCTGGTAAGCGGTTTAAGCCCTCCATCGTCGAACCTACTGATTGTCAAACCGTTTTCATCAAGAAACACCGTCTCATTCTTGCCGTCCCCGTCCAAATCAGCGATGGTTACAGAAGAAATCCCCACTGAAATCTCGGGACTTCTCCATGGCGCGGAGGATTGCGCTGATCTGCTGGGCATATTCACGAGAGCAGGATTGCGGCCCGGCTGCGCGGTGACTGTAGACATGCCTTCCGATTTGTAAAACTCGAGTTTTGGGGCTCCAGTCAAGCGCCTGTTAATAGCGTTGGAGAAAACATTGAGAGCCCCTGACAGAGAATGAATATTCTCCACCGTGACATCAGTGGACACGCATGGTCTGTTAGTTTTCATGTCCCACATCATCCCCCGTATCCGGTACCGACCATGTTCCCGGGACAGGAATCCGAAAATCGCCATATCCGCGTCCAGTTTGCGGGCAAGATCGACAGCGCTTTTGTCATCAATTGAATTGGTCCCATTTGTGAGAAATTTTTCACAAGACGCGAGAGGAATTGCGCTTGCGGAGCGGCCCATAGACTCAACCGTCGACTTGACTGTTTCAGTGGCGTGATCCCCAAATGATACTAGCTCTTTATCCTGTTGTGATACCGGCGACAGGCTGAATGGCAGAATAAGAATCCTAGTGGAACGAGGGTTTTCCGAATTCTCACCAGCAGAACCCAAAGATGGGTAAAGTGTGAGAATGATCAGCAGAAGCCAGAAGATGAGTCTCGAAGCGGTAGCTCGATTCATCACATTATTTTCAATGCTTACCAAAAAAAATACCAACTGACACTGCAGTTGGCGTAGGAGGAAAAGATTATTTTCTTATCCATTATTAAAGCAACTGGCGTGCCAAAATTAAAATCTTGTAGATAATAACCCATATCAGTATTTATATTATACGCTTGTCATCATTTCCTTTCAATTATTTTATGTTTATAGAACAGCCTGGAATCAGCCGCTTTGTCCAAATATTTGAACACTAAAAAGCCATAAATCATAACTTGCTGATATAATAGGTTTTGATATGGTCCAAAAAACCAGCGGCGCCTGCCGAATTTTTGAACATGCGGGAAAATAATTGGCGCCTTTTTTACAGTCATAAGTACCCTATTGGGTCAGAGACGGCCGCGCAAGCGAAGTGGATATGCCAACATCTGATAATCATTAATTAAATTAATGTAGCGCGCTCAGATGGACCTAAAATAACTTTTTATCATCTGAAAATTGGCCTGAACATTCGCTGCGCCCTGTATTGCCGGACCGTGACCTGGCAGAATCAAATCAATCTTGAGCTTTGAGAGTCTTTCCACACTCTCCTTGAGCTGTCGGCCATTACCGCCCGGTAGATCCACCCTGCCTATGCTGCCTCGGAAAATTACATCACCACAGATCAGGGTCTTAAACTTTGTCCAGTAAAGACAAAGGCTCCCAGGGCTGTGACCCGGCGTGATGAAGATCTCAAATTCATGCTTGCCCAGTTTTAAATCGCCCTCTTTCAGATAAAAATTAACCGGGGTTTCAGGGGCCTGTTTATTCTGGGACGCGTACCACTTCGATCCCTCATCGATCATGAACTTTTCCTCTTCCCTGGAAAGAGCTATTTTGACCTTGGAACCGGAGAATTTGCCAGCGCCTGTGAAATGATCCGGGTGGCAATGTGTCCCGATAACTGCCTGTATCCTGCTTGAATCAAAGCCGTCTTCCTTCATGCGGTCGAAAAGATTGTCAACGTAGTTTTCCAGTCCGGGATCGATCAGGACTGGAACCTTACCATCTATCACGTAACTGTTACAGTTGTTCTCTCTTGGGTTGTTCCAAAGATAGATATAGAAATTGTCGGCGATTTTCATTTTGCGCAGCCTTTACACACCATGGATTCGCCACGTTTGATCATCCTAGAAATCATCGTCTGTTCCCCGCAAACAGCGCAAGGAGCGGTTTCCACTATTTGAGCCATCTCAGGAGGAGCCATTGAAATTTCTTTTACGTCGAAGAACTTGGCCGGTTCGGATATTAGGGCTTCAATGTACTCATTCCTAAGCCTTTGCATTTCATTTTTATCCTCATCAGTCGCTTGGGCGCCCTCAATCTTTTTCCTCAATTTATGAATTTTCTCGCGATTGGGAGAGGACTCTCGCAAAGCGACCCGAACCGCCTTTCCCGATTCCCGGTCATAGAAAGTGAAAACCTGCTTTCCCCAGTCGCGAAAAATCAGATTTCCCTTGCCAAAAGTGCACCCGAGAAGGACCTGCACCGCGTCAACGGAGCAGGAGTTATTCTCAACAATACATACTAATTCTTCGTCTTCGGATGAGGATGTTCCGATCACCCCTGACGCAGCCTTTACAGCCGCATACCCTATCGCCAGACCCGGGCAGACGTGCCCATGAAATTCCGCCGCTGTTGTGAAATCATCCGGATAACCATCAATTGAGTTCATGTTCGTTCTCCCCTGATTCTATCAACTCGACGAGGTGTTGGAGAATCCTTGCTGTGGCTCCCCATATATTGTGGCCTTCCCATCTATAGGAAACCACGGTGACAGGTTCGCCTCGGAAAATCAATGTGTCCTCACTCCGCCTCGACGGATCGAAAAAGATCTCGAGAGGCGGGGCGACAATAGCCGCTATTTCCCTGGAACTGAGACTCAGTTTATAAGGGTAGGGGACCACCCCCACAAATGGCACGACGTGGAATTTTGTCGCTACCGTGTAAAAATCGTCGAGTTCCCCTATGACTTTCACATCATCGGGCGGTATTCCAATTTCTTCGTGGGTTTCGCGGAGGGCGCACGACCTGAGATCAGGGTCCGAAGGATCGAGTTTACCGCCAGGGAAGGAAATCTCGCCTCTATGATGTTCCACCATTTCAGATCTTTGCGTAAGCAAAACATGCAGGGAGCCGTTCTTTTGAAAAATGGGGGCCAGCACGGCTGCAGTAATCAATCCATTCGACGGAAAAGTTTTCTTGGGGTTGAGGCGTCTCGCTCTGAGAAGGCTTTGTTCAAATCCCACAAGGCTAGTGTGTCTCAGTAATTTTTTATCTGACAAATAAGTAGTCCAACCCAATAATTATAAAGTGTCATACGCTAAATATGTGGAAGAACTCGAACGAGCGAAAACGTTAAGCGATCCTCTCGCGGATTTACCTTTTCCACTCTGGCCAGCGCCCGGTCATAAGGATTCAGAGACACACCCGGAGGGGTATGGAGCACAGTGTTACAGCCCAATGACTCAAGCTGTACAAGATAAAATCTGGGAAAACGATTGAGCACAATCACTTCGAACTCTTCGCCCTTCTTCAGTTCCATATATTTTAATAGATAATAACGGTGACGTTCCCTTTCAACAGTGGACGCTCTCTCCAATTTGTAAGATATTTCAGAAAGGAGCCTGTCCATAGTGTCAGCGTCAATTGGTCGAAGACGTTCATCGAGCATAGCCGCCAACTGCCTCTGTGTAAGCAGGTCGGTATATCTCCTCAGCGGTGATGTCGCAGTGGTGTACACATTCAGGCCGAGAGTAGAATGAGGTTCAGGGAACAGGCCAAGGCTTCCACGCGAAAGGGCCTTCTTACACCGGTAAGATAGCACTGGATCATATCGCGGGCCCAGTTCAATCTTTTCAAGAGGCGGCGGCTGGCTGCGAAAGACGCAGGGGAGTCGACTATCCTTAAGCGCTTGGGCAAAAAGATTGTTTGCTAGGATCATGAACTCTGAAACCAGTATTTGAGATCCTGTCTCTCTCTCCCGGACCGCCAGTTCGATGGATTTGTCTTCACTGACCTTTATGATTAGTTCAGGATCTTTGAATATTATGGCGCCCGACTCCATCCTTCGCCGTCTCAATGCCAGGGCTATATTTCGCATCCTGGCTTCCGGCGCGTCAGGGTCCTTGATTCGGCGATCCGTTTCTTCATAGGAGAGTCTTTCGCCAACCTTTATTAAAGACCGGACGATACGGTATTCAATCATCTGGCGGCCAGCGTCAAACACTGCTACGGCGCTTATGGCAGGTCGAAATTCACCCTGCACCAGACTGGCCACCTGTTCCGACAGGACCGTCGGTATCATTGGCAGAGTAAGGTCCGGCATGTAGATTGAAACGGCCCGTTCCCGGATCTCTTTATCGAGGTCGGAATTATGCTCAACATAAAACGCGGCTTCAGTAATGTGGACACCGATAGTGATGTTTCCGCCCTCTGCGCTAAAGGAAATAGCATCGTCTATGTCTCTTGTGGCGACCGAATCAATGGTCACTACGTTGTGTTCAAAGATCTCCCTGGGAGCGTCATCCAAGGGTTTGGACGCTACAATTTCAGCGGCCTCTAGCGCCGCGCTCGTAAATTCTGTCGCGATGTGTTCCGCTCTCAATCGGATGTTTTCGTCTTCGGACCATACCCCAAGTTTAACCAGGACCTTGAAGGGATCAAATTTCGGCGTCAATGCGCCGCGTGAAAATATCTCTTTTACCTTTTTGTTGGTAATCCAGTCTGTTCCCTGTATCGCGGCCTCTTCGAGAAGTTCCGTCAATCCAGCGGGAGCCTGGGCCACGTCAATTGGCTCATTAGTTTTCAATTTGGACAGAAACTCCGAGCATCGGGTTAGAAACATCCCTCGTTCGGCCTCTCTTCGCCTGCGGATTTCTTCCTGTTCAACCTTCTCAGGCGGCACAGCCTCGACACCTTCGGGTCGAATCTTGAAATAAAGCCGATTTTCAACAATCGCTCTCACCAAAGCGGCTTGAGAATCAGGACCGTCGTTTGGCCCGAAAAATAGTTCACTCAAATCCTGGATCGAAATGTGGTTTGTCTCTGGTCCAACTACTTCCCACAAGTCCTTAAGATCGATTGTCTTTTTTATCTCATCGCGCCTGACGCACAGCTCCTTGAGTCGACCCGTCTGTTGATCTCTGGACGCAGACAAGGGAAAGTCCGGGTCTTTTCCCCTGATTAGCGCCCTATGGGCCGATATATTCATTTCTTTACCCTGATCGTTGAGCACACGTAGTCGGCGATCATCGACATCCAGCACGAAGGCGCAGGAAAGGCGGGAATCATCAAAAAAATCGACTATATCGTTTTTCTGAAAAATCATTTCAGCCTCTTAACTTTTCAGATATAAGCCAAAAAGCTACTAAAAGATAGAGGGAAAAAGCAATTCGAGCAGATCCGGTTTTGGTTGTTATCCCATTTATTTATGCAATATTGGCGAATTATGTGATAAATGAGTAATAATAACTTGGGCGGAGCTTGGTTTATTCTACCCAAAAGGGGCGTGAGAAGTCTTGAAAAACGAAATTGGGGCCATTTTTCAGGAAAGCGCGCGTGTCAGGGATAAGTTTTTGGCTGATAACGTGGAACAAATTGTCGAAATCGTCCATCAACTTATTAAAGTTATAAACAGAGGCGACAAGATTTTGCTTTTCGGCAACGGCGGGTCCGCTGCGGACTGCCAGCACATAGCCGCTGAATTCGTAAACCGCTATCGCATAGAGCGAAGACCATTGCCGGCTCTTGCGCTGACTACGGATACATCCGTGTTGACTGCTATTGGAAACGACTATGCCTTTGAGGATGTCTTTGCAAAACAGATTACGGCCTTGGGACGAAAAGGCGACGCGGTGATCGGAATAAGCACGTCAGGAAAGTCGGCCAATGTTAATAAGGCGCTTTCGGTCGCCCGGCAATCAGGTCTCGTGACGATTGGTATCGGCGGAGCTCCTGACAGCCCGATGAAAAGTTTCTGTGATCATTATTTGGCTGTATATGGCTCTATAACGCCTCGAATTCAGGAAACACACATGATTATAGGCCACACTATCGTCGAAATGCTCGATATGAAGCTTTTTGGCTCGGTGTAGGTAACGATAACAAAAAATTATAAGGGAAGTCAGAACATGAGTGATCTTAAAGAAAAACTCGAACTGAAACCGCAGGATCTAACGTGGGCTGCTCCACCAGAAGGTCTGATATCGGGCACAACCGCATCAATTGAGGTGGCTGAGGATATAGTCGGCCAGGATAGAGCGATAAAGGCCATCAAACGCGGTCTGGCAATGAAGAGCCATGGGTACAATATTTTTGTTTCAGGCACTAATGGAACAGGCCGCACCGCAACATTGAAAAAGCTTCTCGAGGAATTCAATGTCGGCGGCGCCGTGCCGGACGATCTTTGTTATGTGAACAATTTCAAGGACTCCGACCATCCCAGGCTTATTGTTTTACCTGCAGGGCGGGGGTCGGCTTTCAGGGATCAGGTGGCGGAACTCATAACTTCTCTAAAGAAGAAGATCCCGGCTATCTTTGAAAGTGAGGAGTTTCAAACCGCGCGAAACGAAATCGTTAATCGCCACATGGGTGCGCAGAAAGCCCTGTTCAAGAATTTTGAGAACAAGGTCACTTCCCAGAATTTCATGATGGTTCAGGTTCAGGTCGGCCCGTTCACAAGACCGGATCTGGCGCCTGTTGTTGTCGGTAACCCTATGAAAATAGAACAGCTCGAAGCGCTGGTGGATGAAGGCAAGTTTTCCGGTGATGAGCTGACCAAGATAAAAGCCACTTACAAAGAGCTGTCTCAGGAAATGGAGAAAATCTTCAAGGCGGCTCGTGACATTGACAAAACGATACAGGAAGACCTCGAAAAACTGGGCAAAGACTGGATAGAACCACTGCTAAAGGACCTGATGAGTCAGATCCGGGAGAATTTCCCGAGCGACGCGGTAAAGTCCTATTTTGACGAGGTCGAGGCCGATATAGTTGTTCATTTGGATCGATTCCGGCCAAGACTTGTGCCATCTCCTACAGGCGGCGAAGGGGCGAGCCCGCCGATGCTGATGCCTCCAGACCCAACCCAGTTTAAATACTATGAAGTTAACCTACTCATCGACAACTCGGAAACCTCTAAACCACCGGTGGTGATCGAAACCACGCCGACGTACCGCAATCTTTTTGGGACTATAGAGCGGGTGATAGATCAGGGTGGTGCGTGGTACTCGGATTACAGGCATGTAAAGGCCGGGAGCGTGCTTAAAGCCAATGGCGGATTCCTGGTACTCAATTCCCGGGACCTCATAATGGAGCCGGGCGTATGGCCTACTCTGAAGAGAAATCTCAGGAACCGTGTCGCCGAAGTCCAGGCCGAACCTTTTGGATGGTTTTTCAACACGGCCCTGAAACCCGAAAAAATACCAATCAATCTCAAAGTCATAATGGTTGGCGACGCCGAGGTCTATGATCTGCTTCACTGGTACGATGAGGATTTTCGCAAGATTTTCAAGGTAAAGGCCGACTTTGACATCAGTATGAACAACACCGATGAAAACCGTAAGAAAGTAATTGGTTTCATAGCCCGCGTAGCTTCTGAAGAAAATCTTCTGCCTTCTGACGCAAGCGGCGTGGAGGCTTTGACTCGGCTCGCCGTTCGATGGGCCGGCCGCAAAAAGAAAATCACGATTCAGCTTGAACGTATAGGCGATGTATTGCGTGAGGCCGACCTGATCGCGTGTGAAGCCGGCTCGGACGTAATCAAGGCTGAACACATAGAGACTGCGAACGCCGATCGCATCGAGCGAGTCAACATGTATGAGGAGAAAATCCAGGAATACATTGAAGACGGGATCATCATGATCGACACCGACGGCGCCAAGGTTGGGCAAATCAACGGGCTCAGCGTATATTCGCTACCTGAGATATCATTTGGCAAGCCGTCACGCATCACAGTGAAGACGAGCATGGGTAAATCGGGCATCATTAGCATTGAAAAAGAAGCTGAACTATCCGGTTCCAGTTATGACAAGGGTGTTTTGATACTGACAGGATACCTCCGGGACCGTTTCGCCCAGGACAAACCGCTCAACCTAACGGCCAGCATAACTTTCGAACAGTCTTATTCGGGAGTGGATGGTGATTCCGCGTCCTCCACGGAGCTGTACGCTTTAATGAGTTCTCTTTCCTGTGTTCCTATCGATCAGGGGATAGCTGTGACGGGAAGTGTGAACCAGAATGGAGAAATTCAGGCCATCGGAGGCGTCAATCAAAAGATCGAGGGCTATTTCAAGGTTTGCAAGGCCATGGGTCTTACAGGACGCCAGGGAGTCGTGATCCCCAGGTCAAATATTGGCGATCTCGCTCTGATTTCTGAAGTCGTGGAAGCGGTGAAGGATGGAAAGTTCCACATTTGGCAGGTGGATCACGTTGATCAGGGAATAGAGCTGCTCACAGGTATACCTGCCGGTTCCCCGAATGATGATGGTGATTATCCGGAGGGCACGATTAATTTCCTGGTGAATCAAAGACTCGAAGATCTGGCCCAAGGGATCAAGGAGTTCGAGGAAAGCCATGAAAATGAGGCCGAAGAGGAGCAACACGAGAAAGAACACAGTCACCCCGAAGAATAAAGTTAAATTGAAACCTTTTTCCCCGATAGGCATCAAACATATTGTGGCCAATTAATACCGGGGAGGTTAAAATGAATTATTGGACTGAAGCCGACGAACTGAAAACTTACCTGAATGAAATAGAGCGCTATCCTGTGCTTACCCGAGAGCAAGAGGTTGAATTGGCTAACCGGTACAAGGGTGGCGACGATGATACGGCTGTGAACGAATTGATAACCTCTAACCTGCGTTTTGTCATAAAGGTAGCGTTAGGGTACCGCAACTACGGTATAAAGGTCATGGATTTGGTTCAAGAAGGAAACATAGGCCTGATTAAGGCTGTGGAAAAGTTTGATCCTGACAAGGGCTACAGGCTGATATCGTATGCCGTCTGGTGGATTAAGGCTTACATCCAGAACCACATTATCAGGTCTTGGTCCATGGTCAAAATGGGCACAACACAGGCTCAGAGGAAATTATTCTATCGCGTCGGCGACCTTCCCGAAGCCACTGATTTTGATGTGCATCTGGATAATGTTTCAAAGTTGGCGGACAGGATCAACGTGACGGACGATGAAGTAATAGATATGGCCGCCAGACTTAAAGCCAGAGATCTTTCTCTGGATGAACTCCTGGGTGATAGTTCCCGTGATTCATTCGCGGATACGCTCAGAGATGAGCGGGCAGACCAGGAGAGGGACCTTGCAGATAAGCAGGAGCTTGAAAACTTGAAACGGTGGGTAGATGAGGCTGTGGATAAGCTGAATCCACGCGAAAAATATATAGTTGAAAAACGGATACTGTCCGACGAACCTGAAACTCTGAAAGAATTGGGGAAACACTTCGGTGTTACGAGGGAGCGAGCGCGACAGATCGAAAGGGCCGCGTTGCAGAAGTTGAAGGGGAGATATCAGGCGTCGGAACTCGTAGCCGCATAAGCCTAATAAATAAGGCGAAAAACATGATTCTATGAGGGTCGGTCCTAGAGGGACCGGCCCTTTTGCACTTTAGCCCCTAATCGCGATAAGAAGGCGCCTGTATCGGTTCGTGCTGATTTACCGGGGCCTTGAAAGGGCTCTCTTTGCCGTCGTTGGTAACGAAGTGGCCGTCCATCAGGCTGGAGCATCCACCAATGAAAAATGCCAGGCTTAAAAGGACAATCGTGAGAAATTTCATCGTTAGGCAGGTTGAAAATCCTTTCCTTGGATTAATTTAGCGCATTATATCATTTCCGAGCGCCCGAATAAACCACCCAGCGAAAGGGCAATCGGGATGATCCCCCACAGGAGCCATTTGTCTTGATACCATCTTGTCGAAACAACGCGGGGAGCGTCGATCACCAGAACATTGTTACTTATAGTCTTTGCCTTTAGCCGCCACTGTTGGGCTTCCTTACGAACGAGGTTGTAGAATTCATTCTTGTAGTCTAGTTCACGCCTGAGATCAGAGTATTGTTCCTCAAGAGACCTGGCCTTCGAGGATGGAACCTGTGAACCATTTGCGTCATTGTCCTCGACCGCGGCCGCCCTACGAAAATATTCAACACGCGAACGGGTGAAATTTATCCTGCCCATGAGACTGATCATTCTTGGATGATTCATTCCCAAGGAACAACCGAGTCCGGATTGTTCGAATTCCAGCTTTTCGAGATCCTTTTCCAGTCTCTCTGCCAGCTCTTTCTGGAAATTCGATCCGCGGCCAGGTCCTATCCTGTTTTCACAATCGCCCGACGTTCGTTGGACGTTTGGAGCATTTCCCACTCGCGAGTTCAAGAGTCCAAAAACCTGCCCGAGCCGACTTTCCCTTGTCGCGTGAAAACCATTTTCAACCACAAAATCCAGAATTCCGGCCTCGGTCTCTTTCAGTTCTGACCTGATTTGATCCGCCGCTTCCTGTAAGCTGTTCGCGGACTCAACCGTTTCCATCCGCCTTTTTTCAAGGTTTCTAAAAGTGAAAACCCGTAAGTAACGGCCCAACAGTTCAGTGGCCAATTGTCGTGCGGCCACGGAAATCGAGACATCGAGCATGTTACACCCGATTACAGGTTCCACCGACAGATTGCGCCGGACGTAATCCAGCGCTTCGGATTGCCCGTCGAAAAGGGTATCAGACCGCGAGGGGTCAGTAGACGCTATTGCGAAACCATTTGAACTCGCGATGGCCATGCGTAATTCGTTGAGATCTTGAGGCTTTAGTGATGCAATCACGGATTGGGCCAGGTCTAGGGACCTAAACGCCTCGACATGTTCCTTGATGCTACTGTCTTGGATACTCACGTATCTGTCCGGGAACCAGGCCCTTGGATCAAACCGATCTCGCAAATCCAGTATTTGTATACGCGCCGACGCTGTATGTCTTGGTGTTGAAAAGAGGCTGTGAGCCGATAAGGTCCCGATCGCCCACAGGATTAGGGGTAGAATGAACCACCCGCGCCTGATGATAACGTTCTTTTGAATAAAATTCATCGGTCCCCCCGACGTAAGACATAAAATGATGGAATAGATTTTATCAGGTTAAGTTATACGTTGTGGCGCGAGTATAGCATTATTGGCTCGAAATCACAAGATAAACATGACAAAAAGATTGAGGTTGAGTAGATTTCCCACTCGCCGTCATCTGGATGACAAATGTGTTGAGATCATTATGAGTGTCCAAAATCAACCCGAACAAAGAGCGATCGACACAACTACACCAGCACCCATTATTAATTTCGCGAGAGGCTTTGGCTCCTTCGCGAAACTTCCTATGGAGTGTGTTACGGACAACCTGTTGACTTGTTGTGACAAATTACACTGGGTCGCTCCTGTGTTTCACCCCAAATCCTCCAAGATTGGATTCGTCAGTTCTAAACGCTGACCTTGATCGAAATCACTGAAATCAGGGAACGAGGTGGATGCCATTGAGTACCATGAGTTACATTATGCGTCGATTCTGTGTTGGAGAACCAAACACTCGTCCATAACCTTTCGAAGCCCAATCAGAGCCTCGACCCACTCTGCATCAAGTTGGGTCGATTCCTTCACGAACTGTGAGCGGCGTTCTTTTCCAATATCCGCTTCTTTTAAATCCGCCATCAAGTTCTGTCTTTTTAAATGAGGCCCCACGGCCTTGTCGAAAGCGATCCGCACTGGATCAAGTGGATTGCTCATCGTGACCTCCAATATGGTGTTCAATTGAAACGGTTGAAGTAGACGTCTACTCTGCCTGTCTTTGAGGTCGGTCGTTAACAGTGGCCATAAAACGTTTAAGCTGACTTTATTGTTCTTTACGCTCACTACATCATCAAAATTTACATCGTTAAGCGGTTTACATCAACCGGAATGAAAACCTCCCGGATCGAACATTCTGAATAATTTCGATAGCTGGTTCTTTTTCGAAAGACAACCCAATTTTGTTATAACTTTTCAATTGAAGCGATACTAATCTTTATAGTATATTGTTAGTGTAAATGGAAACATGATATCTCCGGAAGGAGCTAATATTATGAGAATTGGTAGACCAAACCTGGGATTTACAGGCATTAGAAAGTTGACCGACGTTGAATGTAGAGTCACTGGCCTGGAACCCAAGACTTTTGTCATGCGTGAGTCGAGCGAGGGACTCAGTTTTTGGGATGTGAAAACTGACGGAGGCCTTGTGCGCGTCAATGTTGATCGAGAAACAACTTTTAAGCTCCAACGTCTCTGGGACTGAGGCGCCACTGGAAGAACGAGATATTTAATTTGGGTCTACCGGATGGAGTTTAGGGTTATGTGAAGGTTGTTAAATGAATCTTGCGTTCTTGATGATCTAAAGTTTGACAGATTTGTCCGACCCGCCTGATTCACCAGCGTCAGCGTGAAATAGCAAGATACGCGCCCAAGGACGATGTTCATCACATGAGTGTTTAAGTATCAATAACATTCAAAAAGGCCACTGGAGCCATGACCATTTGAGTGGTTACAATGCAGCGGGTTGTACGGATTACGACTGGAGGGGGCCTTCTTTAAGAAAGCCTAATACATCACGCAGACTCGCAATGGCAATTGCTACACAACTGTCTGCGCCTCCATAATAGACACGCAACTCATCCCCCTGGAGAATCCAGCCACACGGGAAGACTACATTACCAACGTCGCCACTGCGTTCATACGACTCTTCAGGGCCAAATATCCACTGATCAGTCCGTTTTAGCGCTCGGCTTGGGTCTTCTCGGTCCAGCAGGGCGAGGCCGAGTCTGTAAATGCTCCCACTAACAGTCTCTTTTACACCATGATACAGGATCAGCCAGCCCTCAGAAGTCTCAAGCGGTGGCGTTGAAAGCCCAATTTTGTTGGCGTCCCACCAGCCTCCATTTCTGGCGGTTAATACGACCTGATGATCTCCCCAATGCTTTAAATCTGGGGAAAAAGAAATCCAGATGTGTTTTCCCGATTCCTCAATGGACGGTACGGGCCTATGCAGCATCGCATATCTGCCATTGAACTTAACGGGAAAAATCGCGGCGTCTTTGTCCTCTGGAGGCATGACACAGCCGAGCCTCTGAAAGTTCACAAAATCCTTGGTGGACGCAAGGGAGACAAGAGGTCCGACATCTGAATATGCAGTGTATGTGACAACCCACAGTCCGAGATCTTCTAGCCACGTAATTCGGGGATCTTCTATTCCCCATGTCTCTTCCGGGTACCCTTTGGGCTGCGGCATAAATGTCGGCAGAGGATCAATTTTCCAGTCAGTAAGTCCATTTGGGCTTCGTGCAGCGCACAAATGTGAGAATCCCCGACGATCTTCCACTCGCGCCAACAGCAGGTTCTGGCCATCAACCATTGTAGCGCCCGGATTGAACACCGAATTTATGGGATATGGCCAGTCGCTATGGGTAAGGATAGGGTTTGCCTCATACCTTTTAAGGAGTTCTTGACGGCCGCTATCCGGAACGTTTCTCATATTTCACAATCCCTGGGTCTATTCATCAAAATTCCATGGGTAGCTCGACCGCTCGGCCGGAAGCAACGGATTGACGAGCCAATTCGTATGCCTCGTTGTACTGGTTGGCTACCAGTTCCCAGCTAACCACCTCATCAAGATATTGCTTGAGGTTTTCTCCGAGTTGTAACCGGAGTTCTTCGTCACAGGCCATCCTGATAACCTGGTCCCTCAACATTTTCTTGGTGGTAAATAGCAGTCCGCCTTCGCTCTCCAGTGTCTGAGCGGTCAGTCCTTCCATAGGGGCCGTCGTTATATATGGTTTGTTGAGGGCAATAATTCGTGCAAGCGTTCCGGATTGTGTTTCATCGGTCGAAGGCAAAACTATGAAGTCACAAACCGCCATAACTTTGTAATATATTTCTCCGCGTGGGATAAACTCAAAGTAGTGAGCCAGTCCTTTTTTTTCCAGGGCTGCTAGTTGCTCCAGATAATTTTCGTAGTCTGTCAAGTGGTTCGGATCCCTCATGGAGCCTGCCGCCAAAAGGTCCCAGTCTTGGCCGGTTCGTTCCAATATTTCCGCATGAATATCTTCCCACATGGAAGTCAATATGTCCCAGCGCTTGTTGGACTGTATCCATCCGACCATGCCCACTAAACGGTTACCCAGGTATGGGATCTGGTCCAGGACTAACTCTTCCTTGAGGAGCGGCACATCCTTGATGGCCCAGCGTCGATCGGGCCTAGCCCCATGAGGAACCACCATTACGTTTCTGGGGGTTCGCCAGCCTTGCCCAACGAAATTCCAGTCCAGGCGCCATTTCTGATAATGACACTTGAACAGTACTACCCTTGCCCGTTCACACATCTGGTAGATGAAATTGGCCTCAAAACTCGTCAGCCTACCGTGGACGGTATGCGGTTCAACAATAGTGGGAAAATCATTGATTGCATCGAGTAGATCCAGGAACCCTTCGTTCCCATCTCCATGGCCTCTCGAGTCATAATACTCGTACAGACCGTATTCGTGTTCCAGATGGACTGCGTAAGGGCGCAGTCTGTGCACTTTTATGGCCACAGTCTTCCACCAGTCCCTTTTGGACATGTCAATAATAGGAAACACGCCTTCTCCCTGGCCATCGGTGTGGCTTATCACCAAGACTTCCCTGTCAGGATTATGCTTTTGTATGAATTCCCTTGCTTCCTCGGCAAAAGTCGCGATTCCACACATGCGTGGAGGATAGCTGGAAATCATGACTATTGGGCCTGAATCACTCATCGAAAATCCTTTTCTTGCCGTCCTAAGGCACGTTGATGCGTCCAAGCTCAATTAAATACTTGGCTGGTTTTACGCTGGACGTCTTATGCCTATTGCAGCTAACTTATCCGTTCACAGGGCTTTTACCTCAACCTATGCCCTTTTGCAACTGGCAAAGATTGTGAGCATTCGTCAGAGCAAGTTACCTGTTTGGGCGCAAATCAGTATAAGAGGAAAAAATACGAACAGTTCTGAAGAACTGTATTGAGACATGCAATCAGCAAGACAGCGTCAAAAAAATTCGGTTCTATTTGGGAGGGAGGATTCTCTGAGCCTTGAGTTCGGAAAGACCTAGAACTGCGAGAAGGTAGCACACAACCGATTCTGCGCCTTGGTTGGCGCTGATTCCGCTGGAGTCGATCCCGTCTGCCACCGAACCGTCAGCAAAATCATAGAGCGCGGTATTCAGCCTATTTCGGCCCAAGAACCATTCAAAAGCAAGCCGAGCGAGTTCCAGGTACTTGAAGTTGTTCGTTATCTCTGAAGCCGCCACATAGGCTTCCACCAGATAGCCTGCGTCTATGGGCTGTTGTCCAAAGAGGGCCTTTTCCCCTCCTTTGGGGTACCAGCCTTCGTTGCCAACAAGGTCAAAATAGACTCCATTCATTTGCTCCTTGGTAATGAAGTCCAGCGATTCCAGAGCAACCTTCAGGTATTCTTCGTTTTGGGTTACCTGGTAACCGCGGAGCAGCGCCTCAGGGATTTTAGCATTTCCGTAGGCTATCACGTCCTCAAACCACTCCCAGTCCGCACTCCTGTTTTCTTTGTATAGGCTAACCAGATCATCAGCCAACTGAATCAGAAGTCGCTTGAATTGGCTTGCTCCCACGAATTTTTGCAGTAGATGGTACATACCGATAATGGCATAGGCCTTGGCCCTCGGCGAATCAACTTCGGGTATTCTTGGAGCGGCCTTTTCCATCATGTTTTGAGCCAGGGCGCGTATTTGCTCTTTTGTCCCCCACCTGACGACGGTCCCGAGACCCCAAAGGACCCGGCCCAAGGTATCGTCGCTCCCGTGGTTGTCCATGAATCTTCGATCATACGACATGAAATTGTGGAAATGGCCTGTTTCCGTCTGAGAGTGACTCAGGAAGCTAACATAAGTTCGGATTAAAGGAAGTATCTGGTCGTCTCTCTGCTGGTTATAACAAGTCATTAGCGCAGCAAGTCCCCGACCGACATCATCAGCGCTGTACCCATGATCACGATCCGGTATACCGAAGGACGCATGTTGCAACAGACCGACGTCGTCTGATAAAGAAATCAAATGATCGAGGTTGATCTCTGGGAGGGTAATCAGAGGAAGCATCTTTTGCTTCCAGGAAGATATCACATCCAAGTCCCTCCGTTCGCTGAGCATTTGTAAAAACATTTCCACGTAATGACGGCCTACCTCCCGCCACACCATTGTGCGCCCGTACTCGTATGCCGCCTTGCGAATTCTATTTCGCCGCAAGGAATCGCCGATCAAGTCGTTAAGGGCGTTGGCCATACCTTTCACGTCGCTGAAATCTACCAATATTCCCCGTGAATCCGAGAGCAATTCTTCCGCATACCAATAGGGCGTAGACACTACAGCCTTGCCCATGCCCACAGCGTAAGCGAGCGTTCCAGAGGTTATCTGTTCCTTTGCTAAATACGGAGTCAAATAAACATCACAACAAGACATATATTCAGTTAATTCCTGCAGATCAACGAACCTGTTCTGGAACACCACATTGTCTGCTATCTTTAGGTCAATAGCTTTTCGTTCGAGTGATAAGCGGTACTGCTCACCGTGAACCTTCTTAACTTCAGGATGCGTTGCGCCAAGGATGATGTAGACAGTGTTGGGGTATTTCTCCACAACACAAGGCAGAGCTTCCAGGGCAGTTTCTATGCCTTTGTTGGGACTGATCAATCCAAAGGTAAGAAGAACTGTCAGGCCTTCCACATTGAACTGTTCCTTATAGAAGTTAGAATCAACAAAAGGAACGTCAGGAACACCATGATGTATTATTGAGATTTTGTCCTGTGGAACGCCATATATCTCATGGAGCATCCTGGCCCCCTTTTGACTCATGGTCACAAGTCGCTGGGAGTAATTTATGACGTCCTCTAAGGCCTCCAGGTAATCGCTGGGCGGATTTTCTAAGATCGTGTGCAGGGTCGTAATTACGGGCTTTTTCAAATGAGATAGCAACACTGAAAGGTATTTGCCAGCGTCGCCCCCGTAGATTCCGAATTCGTGCTGGAGGCTGACTATCTGTGCCGATGAACCGTTAAGATATTCGGCCGCCCGAGCATAATCACGAATCACGTTCTTTCGGATCTCAAATGTAACCTCAGACGGGTAATTGTACCCTCCCGCTCGATCGGTGATGGCAATGACGCGATATGGCTTGCCGCCCATTTCCTGCGAGATTGAAGTTCCAAGGTCATTTGCAAACGTCGCAATTCCGCACGTCTTTGGCACAAATGTTCCGACGTAAACCACATCGAGATCTGATACCAATATAGGCTTTTCCAGTTTGATTCTTCTCACTCCTGCTCCTGCATACCCTGATCGTCTCCTCGGAAAGCCCCGATGGTTTCTGTCTTAGTCCATGGATTGATTGGTCCTGCCGGGTAACCATTACCTAGAGATGATTTATCGTGGAGCATTGAGCAACTCTTGTCAAGCTCATGAGGGTCACAGAAGGCAATAACCATAGTTGCCGTGTCACAGATGGACAAAGCGCAAGTCACTCAAGGAAAAAATTGTTGACACTACTATCTCAAATCATAGATAATCTCTTATCCTGACTGATGTTTACTCAAATCAGATATCCTGTGAGGGGTTAATTTAAAACTTTGAGCTGGGCCTCCGGGAAAATGATTCACAGTCCTGTTATAAGGGCAATCCGGGCGCAAAGACGATGTTGTCAACTTGCCTGGACCAAAGATGAAAACCAGCACGTTGGTCGCAGATCCTTGCGATTGAGAAGATGGAGGACTTCCAGGAGGATCCGGATGCGTCTTATTTTTACAATTATAATTCTGTCGATGGTTATTCCATGCGCCGCCGCCGACAATTTGCCTCTGATTTCCGATGTGATCCATCAACAAATTGTAGCTTCTAAAGACGATTCTTCGTGTGAACAGTCAAATTCTAGCCTTTTGGACAGACATGGGATCTCGGTAAATTTGCCCAAGCTTTATGCAGGTGTGATAATTCCGAATAAGACAGGGGGGCAGTTCATTGAACTGGAGGCCTCTGATACTCAAACTCAGGGTCTGACCAGAGTATGGCAAAAGTATCCTTATAAGGGCGGACTCACTATAGGACTGTCAGAAGTTGTGTCATTCGGAACATCTCTTGACCTTGTTTTAGAAGGGTTTTATTTGAAACCATCATTCACGGAAACAGCGTCCTTCTATTATTTTAATTGGAACCCAACTGGAAATTACAGGGAGTGGAATCGAACAGAATCGCAGATTGGAAATGCTGGGGCAGAGATTCGATGGTCCTGGAACAAAGTTTGGAGACAGCAAGGATGGTCTGAAGTTATTGGGCTTCGGTTTGACTATTTGTCTCTTACGTTCAAAGATCCCGGACCTGTGTCGGGTCCGGTCCAGGCTTCTGCGCCCGTATTCAGTTCATCCGATTCAGCATATATAGAGTCTAGAGCTTTCGTTCCATATATTGGCATTCATTTCAAAGAAGAAAACAGTTTCTTGTGTGGCTCGTTCAGAGGAATTGTTTTTCCGGCGGTATTAGGACGTATCGACTATAATGAAAATTTTCTAGGTCTTCCAAACCAATCTTTCAAAACAACAACCAATTTTGAACGCAGCTATTTGGTTGAACTTTACGGTGACGCAATTGCAAAATTATCACAAAATTTGGGGATCGGCATATTTCTAAGAATGGGGATTATTAATGCGTACCCAAAAACTACACTAGAAACCACTATTGCAAACAACCCCTCTTCCAGCGCCGAATATAGTCTCAATTATCGTATGATTCAGTATCTTGCGGGTACTGAAATAACATGGACCTTTTAAAATGAGCTACCCCCCTTTTGTCACGAATCTGGAGACAAGAGCGACTCCCTGAAACTATTGAGGTACTCTGGGATTAGTCAAAATCAGTTTCTTATAGCCACGTTTTTCCATTCTATTTACTTTTCATAAAGCGGCCCATACATATATATTATTAGCCAATTTTTGAGACTAGGGGTGTCCTAACAACAGTATCAGATGAGATAAACCAGGAGGTATGTCACGTGGATCAAAAAAACAGAGGACAGCGGAAGAATAACGTCATAGAGGTTTTGAACAAGGCACGTGGGATGGAATTGCTCGCTATTGCCCAGTACATGAACCAGCACTACAACCTGGATAACATGGACTACGGAGAGATGGCGGCAAAGGTTAAGCTCATTGCTATCGATGAAATGAGACACGCTGAGCTGTTTGCTGAACGAATTAAAGAATTGGGAGGAGAACCCACTGCGGAGCCTGAAGGGAAAGCTGAAAAAGGTCAGGAAATCCGGTCAATCTTTTCCTTTGATTCAAAACTCGAGGATGACACCATAGACGCTTATAATCAGTTTATTTTAGTTTGCCGGGATAACGGGGACAGTTCGAGTGTGAAAATTTTTGAAGTTGTCGTCGATGAAGAGCAAGCTCACTTCAACTACTTTGACACAGTCAGTGACCACATTCAGAATCTTGGCGAGACATATCTGGCTAAAATCGCAGGAACATCCTCTGCAACTGGACTTCAAACTAGGGGCTTTGTCGCCATGCAAGGCGCTGCGGACACAAAAGCTCAAGCATAATCCAAAAAGAACTGACACGTTTTGTACTGGGGATTTTTGACCGGAATCTCAAGGCTGACGTCCTATTGAAATCAAAGCCCCATCATCGTTATGCCGATATGGGGCTTTGTCCGCAGGATAGCGCAAGGAGGTAAGCTACCCGATTTCCTTTAATGGGGTAATTAAAGTATATGAATATTTATATCAGACTGAATATGAATTGCAACATGTTTTTTCGAGATACCTGTCTCCACAGAGCGAGTCCTGGAACAATTTCGATGAATTCGATCTCTGCGCTCTCAGTTTTCGGCGCCAACGCCGTCCATTTTATTCCAGGATCTCCAAATTTGTGAACTGATCGGTATTCACGATCACCGTACGATTAAACATTTCAACTGTCAAAGCGACTTGTCCTTTTTTGGAGCGTCCAGAGACTATACCGACTACCCCTTCCATCGGTCCTGACGCAATAAGAACCTTTCGACCTTTAACAATCCCTGGTTTGACAAACAAATCCTGGCAAGTATCGAGCGCTTTGGCTACGTGCTCCATTTCCTGCACAAATTTGTCCTGGTCAGGAATGTCGATTATTCTAACGTAATCGTGGCATTCGTGGAGAAGACCATGCCGGCCTTTTTCAAGAGCAAAACATAGATAACCTCTGAACAGGGGGGCTTTGACGATTTTTTCACGTTTCAAATACCCTACTTTGGTTTTTCGATCATACAACGGAAGGTAATAAGTAATCTCGTGATGAAAGAAGTACTTTGCTACCTTCCACTCACGATTGGGTTTGACATGAATGACCCACCACGATCCAAGATCATCCTCTAGCGATCTATCTGATGGATATCTTCCAGGAATGTATTCGCTTGGTTTCATCTCTAAATACTCTACCGATCGTTCCTAATTAATTGTCACAAAAGTCTAATATGATGTTAAGATGCTGTAATCAAGAAATTAATGGGATTGACACATGACGAAAACAGTTATCAGTGTGGTGGGAGCCCGGCCAAATTTCATGAAAGTCGGGCCGCTAGAGCGTCAATTTAAAACATTTGAGCACATAAATCACATGATTGTCCATACAGGACAACATTATGACGATCTGATGAGCGGGGTTTTCTTTGATGATCTGGGACTATCGGCTCCAGCGCGTCACCTCGGGGTTGGATCCGGCAGGCACGGTGAGATGACCGGCAAAATCATGATCGAATTTGAAAAAGTATGTCTAGACATCGTACCTGATCTTGTAATTGTTGTTGGGGATGTAAACTCAACCATCGCCTCGGCCCTCGTAGCCAGAAAACTATTCATACCTGTAGCCCACGTTGAAGCCGGCTTACGTTCGTTTGATGAGACGATGCCGGAAGAATGGAACCGTAGGCTTACTGATTGTCTCTCTAACCTCTTGTATGTATCCGAACCATCAGGACTCAAGAACCTGGAACGTGAAGGCTCCGACATGAGTCGAGTATTCCTGGTCGGAGACATCATGCTTGAAACGTTACGGCTATTTCTGCCAGGGGTGCAGTCTAGAAAACGTTGGAACGCTTTTGGGCTTCGAAATAAAGAATACATACTGGTAACAATTCATAGACCATCGAACGTGGATGAACCTGAAGCTTTAGAAGAGGTGATCCAAATTTTAGAATCGTTACCACAGGACGTAATTTTCCCAATACATCCACGCACTAGAAAGAGGCTGGATGAGTTCGGCCTTAATGAGCGGGTAGCTCGGATGAAGAATCTTCTGTTGGTAGAGCCCCAATCTTACATAGATTTTCTGTCATTGCTGGAAGGCTGTTCAATCATTCTCTCAGACTCCGGATCGGTTCAGGGAGAAGCCAGCTTTTTCGATATTCCATGCCTGGTCTGTAGAGACAATACGGAAAGACCTATCTATTGTGAACAGGGGTCGTGTAGGCTGGTCGGCAGGAACCAGCCGCTTATTAGGGAATCGGTGAATGAAGCGCTTTCCGGAGCATTTCCCAAGTCTTCTGAATACGCCAGGAATTTAGGGACCAACGTAGCAGCCAAAATAGTTACTTCGATAGTCGATTTTTTGGGGTAAGTTCTGGAAAAATTCGAATTGGGACATGATGAGCCTCGGAAGTCCATGTGATGTTTGCTCAATCTATCCTAATGAGCTATAATTCAAGCCAAATAATACATAATCAAATCAAAAAGGGGTTTAAATGCCTGATTCTTACAATATTGCAGTGATAAAAGGAGATGGAACAGGGCCTGAAGTGATACGTGAAGGTGTTAAAGTCCTTGAAACGGCAGCCAAAATATACAGTTTCTCGCTCAACTTCATTGAATATGATCTAGGGGGTGAACGTTACCTTAAAACCGGAGATGTCTTACCCGACTCAGTATTGGGAGAACTTAGAGAATCTAATGCAATTTATCTTGGGGCTATTGGTCACCCGGATGTTCCGCCTGGAATTCTCGAGCAGGGAATACTTCTTCGGTTAAGATTCGAATTGGATCAATATGTCAATTTGCGCCCGGTGAAGTTATACCCGCACGTGGAAACCCCATTAAAAGACAAGGAACCAGAAGATGTAGACTTTGTCGTGGTTCGGGAAAACACAGAAGGTTTCTACGCTGGTTCAGGTGGATATTTCAAGAAGGGTACACCAGATGAAATTGCTATCCAGGAATCGATAAATACCCGTAAGGGGATTGAAAGATTGCTGCGTTACGCTTTTGAGACGACTCGCGCCAGGGGTAGAAGAAAAAAGCTGACACTTTGCGGAAAAACCAATGTTCTCACATATGCCTGGGGACTCTGGATGCGAACGTTTCAAGATCTGGCAAAAGAATATCCGGATGTCACTACAGATTACGCTCATGTGGACGCAATATGCATGTGGTTCATTAAGAACCCTGAATGGTTCGATGTGATCGCTACCGACAATATGTTTGGCGATATCATTACGGACCTGGGAGCTATGATACAGGGAGGCATGGGCATAGCGGCCGGTGGAAACATAAATCCTGACGGAGTTTCAATGTTTGAGCCAATTGGTGGTTCAGCTCCGAAATACACCGGGAAAAATGTGATAAATCCGCTTGCAGGAATCTTGGCTGGATCATTAATGCTGGAAACTCTTGGTCAAGAAAGTGCGGCGAAATCAATCGAAAACGCTGTGATTAAAGCTCTAGTAAACAATGTTAATAGCCTGGAAGCGGGCAAGATGGGCTATTCTACTTCGGAAATGGGCGATCTGATAGCGAAGTATATCTCATGAGCAAAAGCGCCTTTGTTTTATGAAGAAAGAGATCATGAGCAATAATAATACGCCGAGTGTAAAGGTAGCGCCTCTAGGAGGGCTCGGAGAAATTGGTCTGAACATGATGCTGATCATCTGGGAAGATAGCGCGGTCATTCTCGACTCGGGCTTGATGTTCCCGGATGAATCGATGCCGGGAGTGGATTATGTGATCCCTGACATCGACAGCCTCAGCAGGCTTGATCAGAGTATCCTTGGGATATTAATTACACATGCGCATGAAGATCATATTGGCGCTTTGCCTTATTTGCTGAAAAAGGTAAACGCGCCGATATACGCCACATCGCTCACGATGGGGTTTATTGAATACAAGCTCGAGGAATTCGATCTTTTAACGAGCACCGACAGGAGAGTTGTTTCAACCGAATCTCCTGTGCGCATAGGGCCTTTTCTGGTAGATTTTTTCGCCATGTGTCACTCGGTGCCTGATGCGGTGGGGGTCATGGTAGAAACCTCTATAGGAAAGATAGTTTTCTCAGGAGATTTCAAGATTGACCCCAATCCGGTAGATGGGAGGCTCTGTGATTTTGGTAAGCTGAAAAAATATGCTGACGAGGGGGTGCTAGCTCTCTTTTCCGATAGCACCAATGCGGAATTTTCCGGGCATACAAGATCTGAGAGCGACCTAATTTCATCTTTTGAAGACATTTTTTCGAATGCTTCAGGGAGAGTCCTTATAGCGACTTTTGCTTCAAATATTCATAGGTTGCAACAGGTTCTGACGCTCACTAAAAAATTCAACCGCAAGGTGGCGCTTGTCGGACGTTCGATGGCAGGGAACGCCAAGATTGCGGTTGAGCGGGGTTATCTGAAAATTCCTGACAACATATTGGTTGATGTAAAAGATCTTGAAGAAATTCCTGATGATAAGGTTACGGTTCTGTCAACAGGCTCACAGGGTGAGCCTATGTCTGCGTTGGCATTAATGGCTTCAGAGAGGCACAAATACTTGAAAGTGAAAGGGGGCGACACAGTAATTTTTTCGTCACGTTTCATCCCTGGCAATGAGAAAGCGATTAACAACATTATCAATGAGTTGGCGCGTCGGGGAGCAAACGTTATGTATGACAAAATAGCTGATGTCCACGTTTCTGGCCATGGCAGGGAGGAGGAACTCCGCGGTTTGTGGAGAGTTGTCAAACCTCGATATTTTATTCCAGTTCACGGAGAATACAGGCATCTGGTAAGACATGCGGGACTAGCGATTGAAGACGGAATGCCCGAGGAAAATGTCGTTGTGGCGGTCGACGGAGATGTGATCGAGATATCGTCGGAAGGGATTGGGGTCACTGAACAGATTGAAGTTGGACGGGTCTATGTTCATGGGAAGGGCGTAGGAGATATTGGCCGCAATGTTCTTCGAGACCGCCGAACGATATCAGAAGTGGGGCTTATTACGGTGGCGTTTGTTGTTTCCAGTCATGACGGGCGTATGTTGGCAGGGCCTGAGCTTCAGTCCATTGGAGTCACTTATGAGGAGATCGAGCCTGAACTGATGGAGGGGATAAGGTCAGCGATCATTGAGCGGGTCGGACAATTTCGACCGACCACGGCTGGGGACTGGGAGGAGATCAGGGAAGAAGTCCGAAGGGTGACCCGGCGTTTTATCAACAAATTACTGGGGCGGAAACCAGTGGTTCAGACAATAATAATGCAAATATAGATACGCGCTTGAATGAGCCTGTTTTCATTTGGTCTTTTATCATAAAAAGTCAATAATTTTCTTGCATTTTGTGCGCATTTAGCTTACCTCGTTGTATATGTGGTTAAGGTGTGGTGATCTGAAAAGCTCATTAGAGTTCAGAGCCACAGGTTGAGCTGATCAGAAGCCAGGATTTTTCTTGACAATCGGCTTGAACGCATGATACGGTGCGTTAAATCTATGGTATAATAGCTCTTGTATTGGAGTATGCTTATTTAAGGAGGGTTTAGGATGAAGAAGTCGTTGGTTATGATGGTTGTTTTGGTGGCGTCGCTTGCTCTGGCCGGTTCGGTGTTTGCCGGTGGAATGACCAAGATGCCTGCTCCGCAGGGGACGGATTGGGGCTGCTATTCTACTCCGAGCTGCAAACCGGCTCCTTGCAAAGACCAGGTTCTGTGCAAAGGGAAAGCCAAAGGCGCTCAGAAAATGTGTGGCCCTTGCGCGCCGACAATCAAGTGGGCTGGTAGCTGGATGACAGTTCTAAAGTGCCCCGCTGCCCCCGCTAAGATAGTTAAGGCCGCCGTTGCGAAAAAGGGCAAAGGCGCAGTCAAAAAAGGCAAAAAGTAATAAAACGGTTGCCGCTGGTTAAGCCACGCGTCTAACCTTATTTTTCATATTTGTAACGAAGACCTCTCCATCACAGGAGAGGTCTTTTGTTTTGTGAGGTTTGAGTATGAAAGCGCCTTTATTGGATTTGGAACCTATACACAGCGTTATCAGGGACGAATTGCGAAACGCTGTACTGCGCGTTCTGGATAGCAATCAGTTTATAGGTGGACCCGACATCGATAGTTTTGAACAGGAGATCGCATCTTACTGTAGGGTAAAGGCGGCCGTGGGAGTTTCGTCAGGAACTGACGCTCTGTTGGTATCGCTCATGGCTCTGAACATAGGTCCTGGCGATGAAGTGATTCTCCCAAGTTACACATTCTTTTCTACTGCAGGATCCGTGAGTCGTGTCGGAGCGAAACCGATCTTCTGTGATATAGACCCGGTATCATTCAACATTGACACCAAAAAAATCGAAGAGCTGTTTTCTCCCAGAACCCGTGCAATCATACCAGTACATCTTTTCGGTCAGTGCGCGGCGATGGATCAGCTTATGGAAATGTCTGAAAAACACGGCCTCTTTGTAATTGAGGATGCTGCACAGGCTATAGGCGCAAGATACAAGAATCGTATGGCAGGATCAATCGGTTCCACCGGGTGTCTTTCTTTTTTCCCATCAAAGAATTTGGGAGGCGTGGGTGACGGTGGGCTCGTATTAACTAATGACGATGCAATTCATGACTTAGTGGCAAGCCTTAAACAGCATGGCGCCACACGGCGATATTTTCATGATCGCATCGGTGGAAATTTCAGATTGGATGCTATCCAGGCGGCGGCTTTGAGAGTTAAGCTCAGACATCTCGATGAATGGACAGCTACAAGGCGAGAGAATGCGGACTGTTATAAGAACGCTTTGAGAGACGTCGAAGAAAGAGGGAAAATTGTCTTACCAGTTCAATTGGAGGATAATTTTCATGTTTACAATCAGTTCGTGATACGAGCCGAACGAAGGAACGATTTACAGCATTTTCTCAACGACCATGGTGTTGGAACCGCTATTTATTATCCGCTGCCACTGCATCTTCAGGAATGCTTCAGATACGTTGGATTTGCCAAAGGTGATTTGCCGGAAAGTGAAAAGGCTTCGGATCAAACCCTGGCCTTACCTATTTTCCCAGGATTAAGCTGGGATCAGATTAACTTTGTGGCTGGTCTGATTCGAAAATTCTATGGCAACTAAGGTCTGAAAGCTATTTCAGAAAGATAGTCGACAGAATTGGGCCCACTTCGGACAATCCAGCTAATCAGGCCGGAGTGTCTCAGGCGAGCGACAGGCTATACCTGAAAATTGTCGCCCTTTTACTTAAATGCTCTTATGACCGACGATCTCGCAACTTGCTCAGCGATATTAAATGGGTTTTTTCTTCATCAGCGATTTTGTGGAATGCGGATCGCGACTCCTCTTTCGTAGACCTCTGAGCTAATCTAAGGTACAAATCCAGAGCCTGAGTTTCCAGCATCATGGACAGATCCAGAAGATCTGAAGCTGTTTTCAGGAAGTCCCGGTTGGTGTTTAGGAAATCATCGAGTTTAAGGCCGCTTTCGATAACATCTGATTTAACAGCTTTCTGGAAATCCTCTAAACTAAGCGGATTTATTTCCCCGGATTTGTACAGACTGTAAACATATTGTGTGTGTTGTTCTTCAACTGAAGCCAAGGTATTTAGCAATTCTGTCAAATCGTCATCTGAAGATTTCTTTTCAATTTCCCGGTAGAAATTTGCAAGATTCTGTTCCATTCCATAGGCAAGTTTGAGAATATCCGTGGGAGTCTCAAGTCCAGTGATCAAGCCCAGATTCATCTCAACGGGGCCTTCAGCCACGAGGCCGTTCCATGCTTTTATTCCTCCCGTGAGGTTGTAGATTTGTCGGAAGCCAAAACCGGATAGAAGTTGCGCAGCGACACGACTGCGTCCTCCCGCGGCTCAATAAACGATAATTGGTTTATCGGGATCAAGATCCTTGTAGCGGTCTGACAGGGTCGCAACGGGAATCAATGTCGCTCCTGGGATATGAGATTCCTCATATTCACCTGGTTGCCTAACATCTAGAAGCGTGTATGATCCTTCCGGTCGTGACGCCATAAAAGCCCGAGCTTCATCCGCGCTCAAAGATTGTACCGGCGTGAAGATGTTTTTTAAGGTTTCGAACATTTGTAATAACCTCTGCAAGAAGGATACTTAATCTAAGCAAATGATTTCTTGAGAGGGCCGAGCGCGACAAGATAGAGTAGACGCGCCCCAGACCTCAAATTCAAAAACGTCCGAGCCTCCTGATCATAAAAAGCGCCAATGCCACAGCAGCCTAACTTCAAGCATTCCGCCGCCAAATACAGGCGCTGACCGAGCCGTCCTGCCTCAAGCATCGCGTAACGATAAGCCCTTGGACCATATTGACCTTCAAGATGATCCAAATCAGCTATTAAGACGAAATGTGTGGAACAATTTGCCAACCACGCCTGGTCGAGACATATATGAGCCATGTTTTCCGTTAGAAAACCAGATTTAACCAAAGATAGGTCTCCGTTAAAGGGATCCAGCAGGTAAAAGCCCTTAGAAATAGATCCAACATCAGAAATTAATACCCCGAGCGAAAGAAACTTGGACCAGGAGGGTCCAGAAGAGGAATTTCCATGGAACAAGCCGAGTATCCAGCTAAAAGTTGACTCCGGGATCGGCTTCCTAATGAAATTACGTCTGGATCTTCTGGTAAAGATGGCCTCGCTATATTTTAAAACCTCAGGTTGGTTTTCAAACGCAGGCAATCTCAACGGTTCACCCTTTAGTTGAGCCGGTGAACACAGTTGTTCGGGGTTTTCACAAGGAGAGCTATGTGATTTTCTCGACGTTATAGTGTAGATCTCATTTATTGCAGGGTATCGTATCTCTTCAGGGGCGCATTTGCTGAACCGACTCAGATCGACTGGCGTCTTCTCAATTAATGACTCGTGGATCTCAAATTCATTTACGCCTGAAGAAACGGTCATTAGAGCCAGGCACGATTCCCGCGCCGGATCGACACCAAGAAGTTGATTTATTGAAGAATCGTCAAAATCATAACATATATCAAATTCAAGAGATTCAGCTTTTAAAGCCAGAGCCAGATTTTCGCACAGATGGCCAGTGTCCAGAAGATGGTATCTAAAGGCCCGGTCGCGATATTTCCATGAACTTCGGAAAAAAATTGCGGTTAATAAAAAGACTACATGAAAATTATGGCCACCCATAAAATTCGTCAATGAAGCGATGACCCCTGAAAAGTTTCCTTTGCGTAGCTGAGTTAGTGACTGATCCGCTACCGAATGATGATAAATTCCGTCCTCTAGATCATCCACGCCCATTGTGGCGATATAAATCTCGAACGGGTATAGGGCTCCTGCTGAGGCAACGTTTCTGAAATAGAAATCACCCGTTCCCAACTTTTCTTTCCTGGTCAGGCAATGGCCCAGTGTCAATATTCGGCTTAGGTCCTTAAAATCTAATTTCTGGCGGACAGTTTCATGTTCCGCAAACAGGTCGGAGAACTTAGCCTCGGACCAGCCTGTTTGATCTATCAGCTTGATGTTCTTCAAGCCTTCATAAAATTTGAAAGTGCGAGGCTGGTTGGACCAATCGAGATGGTGGCCGGTCATTTTGTTCCGGTCATAGCTTGTCAGGTCATGATAGTCGGTCGAAGTTAGAATCATCGGTAGGCGCTCAATTCCGGTAGAAACGATTCTTTCTCATTTGATTCAGGCAGAACTCATCAGCCCTATTATGACATTAAGTCATCCGCCCCATGGCATTTGAGCGTAAACTTCCGACAGCTTGTCACGATATTCCCTAAAAAACTTTTCATGCTCTTTTTCCCAAGCGGAAAGCATGGACAGAGCGCTAGACGCCTTCCCCTCGGTCTTCTTGGCCATGGCCTCGTAAAACTCGCTCAGATCTTTTTCAATCAGCCAGGCGGTGTTAAACACAGTTACATCGGGGATCATCGATCCCTGGACACATTCCTCAAGGAATTCACTTCGCGCTCTGGCGTCAAAATAATTTGTCGGTACGATTAAAGGGTCCGAAGCAATGCTGAGATCAATCTCGTTTCCCTGATTTATGTCCTTGAGAATACCTTCAATAAACGAAATATGTTTCCTTTCTTCTTCAACAAGCCGTTTGAGCGCAGTTACCGCTGCGCCAATACCCATACGCTCGATAGAATTCTGGAAAAAACTCATTCCTGTCCTCTCCTGATTGAGAGCATACTCAAAAATCTTCTGAATATTGGGTGTACTGACCATGTTAATTTCCCCATACCTTCTGAGATTGTGTTCATTCAAAACTGATAGTCAATCGTTCTGGGTCTACCGAAAAAAAAACCGCAAGTAGCCAAGATTGATTATTTGGTGTCCGATCGACCTTCAGCAAAAGGATCGAACAGTGTCACATCCTTCATCGCGCCGAAAGGACAGACAAGACCACACATGCCGCACGCGACGCATTTTTCGACGTCAAAGGAAACTCGCATATCAGGTCTCGTCATTTCCAAAGCTCCGGTTGGACACAAACCGGTACAAGCTCCGCAATGAACACATTTTTCTTCCTCTCTCCATACTTTGTCAGATAGGGGTTGAACCACTACCTGATGTTGTTGGAGGAATCTGATTCCTTTTTCTATTACGTCTTCAGAGCCCTGTAGTTCAAGTAGTATCCGTCCTTCTTTGCGCGGCAGTATTTTAGCTTCAAGTATGTTGAAGACAAGGTCAAAATCGCGTGCAAGCCGGTAAATAACCGGTTTGTACATAATATTTGATTTGAATATCAACAGCACATTTTTCGAATTCATGGGAAATCCTTTCTGAGTTATCCAAGCAAAATACGGGTCCCACAGAAATTTCTATTCAATGGGTACGAGTTCAACATCACCTAGTACGGCGATTTTATCTTCACAAATAGCCAGCGCCGCTTGAACCCCATCTACCTTGCACGCCCATTGGACTCCTGTTTCCAAGTCTTTTGTGGTCTTGATCCTGTTACCCAGTCCAGTCGCCACAGCGTCAGCCAAACTAACATCTGCAGAGACCACCGTCGCCGCGTCAGCTCTTCCAAAGCTTGCCGATGGGCCAATTTTGGCTGATGATGTGCATACACCTGTGGGAATAACCGTTGGTCCTATTTTTATACCAAATTTTACGCCTAAATTTGTTTTGCCGGCGTACACTCCTATTACTACAGGACGTTTGACGTGAATGAAAATATCTCCCCCATTCTCTACTATAATCTCCTCTGACGATGGTAAGAGATTCCTTCCGACAAATTCCGCGACCGCCCCGGCCACAGCGGCCATCGGACCTACTCCGGCTTTTTTACCCGCGTGAATCATCTTTGTCACCACAGGGGTGTCAAACGGAGCCGCGTCTATAGGATCAAGACTCGTCAAGAATTCAGGTCTTCTGGCTATAGAGCGCTCTATTTGTGAGCGACATTCTATAATCAGTGTTCTAGCTTCGTTTTCAAGATTCCTGAGGGCCCTGATGTACAGATCTGAAGTTTCAACAACAACTCTAAAGCTTGTAAAAACGTCATGAGTTTCAAAAGACCTGTATGAGCGATGTTCACCAATTGTGAAATTATCCGAAAGATTCATTTAAGATTCTCAAAGCCACCAAAAGAAGCTGTAGGTAACGTTTCCTGAGGTTCACCCAGCAGAAAGGACCCAGTTCTGATCCATTCTTTGAGAGTGTTGGCTATTTCGAGGGACGTAGAATAACTGGCCAAGGGCGCGGTAGCGATTTTCCTTCCATCAAAGGTTATCTCTCCGCTTTTTAGTTGAGCGTAAGTGACATAACCGAGCGCCGATCCTCCACCTTCGGGATAATCGGACCCGTAATCCACTATCGGAGCCTGAATTTTATCATCCGACACGGAAGTGAACATGGCGATTTCTTCATTCAGAATGGCGATAGGCACTCCTATCCCAACACTCAACGAGCAGCCATAACCGGTCAAGGAAGCCCCTCTGAGGTATTTCGGCGACATTTGTTTGAGATCGCCCTTGACTGCGAGGGTTCCCGCTCCGCCCATGACAACGCCGTTTTCCGATCTTTTCACGGTTGGATTATGCTGAGTCCCATTTCCTATGACGTAACCAACTCCACCACCCAGAAAAATCCTTGTTCCCAAGCCAATGGTTCTATAAAAAGGATCGTTCAACAGAGGGCTCAGCTGTCCGGACGTGGAAAAATTCGCATTCATGCAATCCGGTCTCAGGACCCCCATATAGGTATAAATGGTTTTCTTTGAAAGATTTACAGCGCAATTGTAATTCTGATACCCATTTCGGGGGTTGAGAAGCCAGGCGTCAGGAAAATCCTTTAGAGTCATGTCCCTTTCATGTTCAAGATTTGGGTAACAGTCAGTTCCATAGCCGAAGGCCTCCAACCTCACTTTCTTTCCTGATACAAGATCCTCTATGACATGGCCTCCGCCGTAACGGAACCTTCCGGGAAACACCTTGTTTAATGGGTCGTCTTCGCGGGTTTGGGCGGCTCCTATATAACAGTCAACGGCAGCTATGCCGGCGTAGGCTTCGACTCCATTGAGATATACTTTGTTCGCCTTAATACGGGGTTTTGCGTGTCCAAAATTCAAAAAAGCGCCGGAAGAGCACATTATCCCAAAAGTGCCGGTTGTGACTACGTCAACCTTTTTTGCCGCCTCTATCGGCCCAAGTTCTTTTGTAGCCCCTATCATTTCTTCAGCGGTCAGCACGACCACAGAACCGTCCTTAATCTTTTTGTTGATTTCCGCGAAAGTCTTGTTAATCTTAAATTCACCCATTATGAACCTCCTGGGCGCTTTCTAAAGATATGTGAGTCCAAGTTTGCAACTCTAAATAGTTCAATTAATCTAATCAAGAACCTTTGTTCTGAATTCCCAAACTGTTTTCGAGATTTTTCATGATATGACCTGACGCACGCCGAAGCAAGTCTAAGCTCACAAAGAATCAAGGTCATAACTTATCAAATAGTATAAATCGCCTAGAAGAGGGATGCCCCATGATCGCTGAGAAGATTAAACTTGATTCTGTAAAAAGCGCGACCGAGGCAATTGATTCTCTCGGTTCCAACAATAGCGAATTGATGGCCTCCAGAGCTATCCATGTAAATCTGATCATTAGACAGGTCCCGGGAGCCTACGCTAAGTCCATAAAAAAGGTTTACAACGAAATCGGAGCTGAAGTCGCCATAAGCAGTGAGGCGTATTACGAAGAACAAGACGTATTGACTGACATGATAATAATGGGAACAGTATATCAACACCGTGAAGCGCGACGAATTTTAGAAAATGCTCACCAATTGAAACAATTCATTGACGCAATTTCGACCACCATTGAGACTTCAGACGAAGTCAAGCGCTAAATTGAATACAAAAAAGGCGTGATGGCTTGCCGCTTAGCAAAACCACCCGCCTTTTCGACTCTTGATAATCCAGAATTTTGTACCGATGTGAGGACTCTCTCATTCCCCGCTTTTAGCCGAACGCTTGGGATTGTCTGAAGCGACCTTGATCACCAGTCGGTTGTCTTGAACCTCTATAGCCCGACTCGCTCCTACAAACTTTTTTGTTGCAGAAATGTTCAACCCATATTGGGCGTTAAAAAGTTCAATAACCTTGTCTCGTCCCAATATCTCACGCATCTGCAAATCAATTTCCATGAGGGCGCCGTTCGGATCAAATTTATATGCGGCAAACCTGAAGAGGTTGTCATTTCGTATAATTTCTCCGATCTCGTCCCCAAGTTCTTCAAATGAATCTGAGCCAGGATCTTTTTTGAGGATCTCAAGGACCTGCGGTTTGGTCATTCCCAGCTTAACATTTCGGTATCCTTCAGGCGCATTGGGGCCTGCAAACGAAACAGACAGAACCATGGAGCAGAACAGGACAGTCAAACCTAAAACAAGTAGCGCCCAGCTTTTTCTCATAATATCCTCCGCGGGAATGGTCTTATAATTATACTAAATATTTGAAACAATTTAAAAAACAAAATATCATTTTTCTAACAAAAAGTCATATCATCATCACAAAATCTCAATTTTACAAATCACTCGAAAAGTATCCCCTAGTTTTAGGGGCTAAATCCCTCGTCTTGGGCCTGAACTCGGAGGAAAAACGCGGTCATTGGTATCGTGATTTTTCCCGGGAAGATTTAATGGATGCCCATTTTCAGGAGTACGAGTAGGGCGATTAAGGTTGGCCCTCTTTAACATTACTCTATCTACCACCTGCTTAATTAGATTAATAGGAATTGCGAAACCGATTCCCATGTATCCTCCGCTGCGAGACAAAATAGCTGTATTCATTCCTATGACCTGGCCGTCAATATTTACCAACGGTCCTCCGGAGTTTCCCGGATTGATGGCTGCGTCTGTTTGAATGAAATCTTCATAGTCTAGTATGCCCATGTCAGATCTGCCCTTTGCGCTTACGATGCCCGCTGTTATGGTCTGAGTCAAGCCAAAGGGGTTTCCTATTGCCAATACCCAGTCTCCGACTTCCAAAGTCGACGAATTGCCGAGAACCACGTGTGGAAAATCTTTGCCATCTATTTTTAATATTGCGATATCTGTCTTTGGATCGGCGGCGACAACCTTTGCCTGGTATTTTTTCTTGCCTTCCAAAGTCACTATAATCTGGTCAGCGTCTTTTATGACATGCCGGTTCGTTATCACATACCCACGGCTATCGAATATGAATCCAGAGCCGAGGCCCTGCTGGCGAAGTTTTCCGCCTCCAGAAGGTGGGGCTCCAAAAAAGCGCCTGAAAAAATCATCACCGAAGAATTCTCTGAAGGGATGGTTTTCAAAATAGGGATCAACTTCCGGACCTGGCCCTGAATTTTGAATTATTCTTACAGAAGAGACATTGACTACCGCCGGCCGGACGTTTTTGGCCACAGCTCGGAATGAATCCTGTAACTCTCTCGCGCCACCTTTTACAGGCGCTTGAGCATAGGCTGTTGTTCCCATTATCCCGACAAAGATGAGAAAAACGACCAAAATAAGCCGGCTCATGAGGAATAAGTTTGTAGGTACGGATTTGTTAAGATTTGTTCTTAACCACATTGGAAACATGAAAACTCCTTTACAAAAGCTGGATCGATAAGATTCAATTGGCGTGACGCATCACATGGCCAACGTTCTGGGCCAAAAGCGAAAAAAGGAAGATAAAGAGCTTAGAGGCCTTATGCCTTTAGTCAACTCAATCTCTGTGATGGTTTCAAGAGAAAAGCAGCATTTAAAAAAAGAATAGCGCATATCAATTTCCTTAAAGGGTGATTATGAGATTTTTATACAAATGGTTCGTGTCCCTGACTCTGCAAAGTTTAGTTTTCACCGGTCTGGTTCAATTCGCATACTGCAGTTCGTTTGAAAAGGCGGTTCCCGGAATAGTTTTACAGTTTCCTAAAGATCATGGAAAACATCCGGGTTTTCAGACGGAGTGGTGGTACTTTACGGGAAACCTTGTTTCGAAAAATAATCATTGGGGAACACAGTTGACATTTTTCAGACGGACTCTTTTCAACAAAATGGGCAAGGAAAGATCAGCTTGGGAGGTCAGGGATTTGTACCCGGCCCACTTGGCGATTACGGATATTGGCGCGGACAAATTTTTTCATACGGAACTTATGTCTAGAGAAGGCCCTGGTTTAGCTGGAGCCGCCGGTGATCGCCTGGATGTACACGTGAAAGATTGGAGAGCCTCACAACAAGATCGAGACATTCTGTTGAACGCGGCGCAAGGGGATTATTCCATTAAATTAACCCTGACTCCCGAAAAGCCTGTGGTATTGCATGGCGACAGCGGTCTCAGCGTGAAAGGGAATGATCCGGACCAGGCTTCCTACTATTATTCGTTTACCAGACTGAGAGCCAAAGGGATTCTAACATTTGAAGGGCGTAAACATGAAGTACAAGGTTTAATGTGGATGGACCATGAATTTGGGTCGTCCATACTTAATACCGGACAGGTAGGCTGGGACTGGTTCAGCTTGCAGCTAGACAACGGGGTTGATCTGATGGCCTTTCATCTCCGTAAAAAAGATGGTTCTTTCGAAAAACCTTTTGCGACATTTGTAGACAATTCCGGATTGCCAACTCATTTGTCGGGTGATTCAATACAGATCAGATCTTCAGGTTCATGGGTTAGTCCTAGATCAAAAGCAAGGTATCCGTCGGAGTGGGTTATAGAAATCCCCGATAAGAAGCTCAGCCTACGAATAGCTCCTGCTGTAAAGGACCAGGAACTCACCGCCAACAAGAGTACAGGAACAAGTTACTGGGAGGGCGCGGTAAAGATTACAGGAACCATGGATGGGCATGTTGTTCACGGAAGTGGTTACGTGGAACTCACCGGCTACGTGGAATCAATGGGAGGACGACTGTAATTTTTTCATAAGCGCATGAAAACGCGTTAATTTTCTTATTGACATAATATAAAAGCCGGTTATATTTTCTCCTGTTGGAGGTGAGGGACATGGAGGTACTGTTTTTAGTCTCCGTCGGAACAGCTATACTGTGGCTCGCTTTTGGTAACAAGAAGCACTGGTCCGGTATGTGATCCGATAGCAAAATATCAGCAAAGCCAGAATAACCGGAAGTTCCTATGATGAAGACTTCCGGTTTTAATTTGTACAAAAAAAGATAATTATCGGCTGAAAATTCCGCTTGCTTTGAGTTCTTTAGAGTGATTTTTATCAATGAGGCTTTTAACAAGGCTTGCGTAACCATCTCCTACTTTGGGCCACGAAAAATTTTCTTCAGCCATTCTACGGGATCTAAGCCCCATTTGAATCAATGTGTCCCGCGAACTCGAGGCCGCAACATCCATGGTTTGAGCCAGATTTGTTGGACTCGGCGGCGCGCAGACGAAACCGCAGTTATATTTTCTGACAAAATCCGCAGTCTCATCCACAGCGTTGACCAAAATTGGTCTTCCTAGCGCCGCGTATTCAGCGAATTTAACGGGAAAGGCGGCCCTGGATGCCACATGATTCGGTCTTGGTGAAATCAGAATCGACGCGCGACTTAACCAATCAAGCATTGTCTTTCTGTCAGTCCGATCAACGAGTGTAACCCTGGATCCAAACTTTTCCGCAAAGCTGAGTTTTAATTTTTGGTCTGTGGGCCTGAAGCCTATCAGCGCCATAGTTGCGTTCTTGTTGGAGACAAGCTCAAAGGCTGATATCAGATCATCAATTCCCTGCCATGTCTGAAATTCACCGGCGTAACCAAATGTAAACTGGGGATTCTCAGCGGGCGGCAAGGGTTGAAACAAATCCAGGTCTACCCCGTTTCTTATGACACTAATTCGATCAGGTTTTATACCGGCCTTTACCAAGTCTGATTTGTGCCACTCCGATTGTGTCAGAATAAAGTCTGAGGAACGCAACGCCATTGAATACTGCAGTTTCACCATTAAAGAGGGGCCGGCCTTTGGGTCCCTTTTAAGAAGCTGATTGGCTTGGGCCGATTGACCTATGTCATCCCCGTGCATGTCGAGAGTAATCACGCCGGGAATCATAGTATGGCAGAAACAAAGAGCCTGTCCGACAAACGGCGCGCCACAATACAAAAACTTATATTTCCTTAATCTATTTAGGTACGACGGCATGAACAGCGATGAAGTCGTGACTTTGCTCAGAGGTTTATTTTCAGGGGTGTAAAAGAAATCGCAGTCTATTGAGCGCTCCATGAGCAACTCTCCAAACTTCCTGATTCTATACTGATAGGCCGAATCCGAGTCACGGGGAGCGCCGGAAATAATTAAAGCAGTGCTGTCCAATTTTTTGTCCTATATTTTTTAAGATTGTGATTTCTTCAGGATACAGTCCTTTTACTAAAAACAGGAACGCAAAATACATGATTGCGGAAAGCGTCACGTTCAACAAAAAATTAATGTCACGCGCCATGTATGTAACAAACGACATGCCAATCGTCGCTAAAATGGGTTTCGTGGAGATTCGTCTAAAATCCAGCGGGAACAGCAACTTCAAAACAAACCAAAGCTGAAGAGCCATAAATATTATGATTGTCGCCATATTGGCCATTACCGCTCCGTATTCGGCATACGGTTTAATCAGTACATAATTCAGGACCGTCGCCAGTACCGCCGCTACCATGTTAAGTTTAAGGTCTATACTCTGATAATTGGCGGCTATGAGAGTTTGAGCAAGGATGAGGATTATGCTGTACGGAATCAGGAATGGAGCGATTAACTGGAGAATCAAGATTGATTGCTCAAATTTGGATCCATAGATTAGGAAAATAATTTTGTCCGCCAGCAAAATTACTCCTGCAACCATAGGCAAGCAGACAATCAGGACGAGACGAAGAGAAAGCTCGGTCTTTTCTCTCAGATTTTCCAGACCATATCCGAAGTGTCTCGAAAAAATGGGCAGCATTGCCATTGAAAAGGCCATAGGAACGATTACTGTCATCTGGTTGATTCGTGAAGCCGCGCTGTAGATTCCCACCGAAATCACGCCGGAAAGTTTGGAGAGTAATATTGTATCTATGTTCAAATGAATGGTTGAACAAATAGCGATCCCCATAAACACCGGAGCCTGTTTAAGAAGCAAGCTCCAAACACTCTTCTTGAATTTGATGGCAAAATTGCCGATCACCTTGAAGTAGAAAAACGCCAATACTCCCAAGGCCAGAAATTTTGTCAGCACAGTCACGGCGGATATAGCTATGATCCCATAACCTGTCAGAACCACGGCGATACACAAAAGCACTTTTGAAATATTTTCAAGAAATTGCTCAAGCGCTATGAACTCCGATTTTTCAACGGCTCGAAAGGTAGATTCGAGGAAACGCACGCAACTTGCAGGGATTATGGAAACTGATCCTAACAGAAAAGCCAGATACAATTCCCTATCATAACCTAGCAAAGAAACGCCCAGGTCCATGATGACCATAGCGATGACACTCGAAAAAATACCAAAAAGGACCGAATTAGAAGTAAGAACTCCCTGATCTTCAGGTCTCCGAGCCACTTCTCTGACTATCAAGCCCCCCAAACCTAGTGAGGCTATAGTTGTAAAAATATTCAAGTAGGAGAACAAAACCGAATATTGACCCATGCCCTCGACCCCGAGCTTCCTCGAAATGACGTAGACCAGGGCCAGTGACACGAAAGGATTAACAGCGCTAGGTATGGATAGAGCGACAGTATTCTTTAGCAGGCTTTTCTTGGATTCAAGAGTCATATGTTTTCAGACGTTGGGTGCACCCCAAAAACGGTTCTAACGCAAACGGTTTACAATTGATATGTCTATTCCCATGGGTCTCTTGGCTGGGTCTATGAAGAGTTGAGGCCCAGGTTTGGGGATGGGAATGTTTCCGATTGGATACAGATCAAGACTCCCGCCGAGTTCACCGAGTGGAAGGATTTCAGTCTTTGGTCTTCCTCCCAACGATGCGATCATCACTCCTCTATAGATATTGTCTTTAAAATAGAAAAGATATTGCGTGTAATATTGATACCAGATGTCTTCTCGACGATGTTTGATAAACTGCTGACCGATTGTGGCCTGGATAAACCCCCTGTATTCTCCGTGCATGTTGAACAGCGTGTAACGCCTGTTAATCCTGTCCCATGGGGCGTATCCAACCGGCAGGTTATCTCTGATCCGTATGACTAAATACATGTCCGAGTAATTCAACATTTTGCTCAATTTGAAGAGAGTGCTCTCCGTGATGTCTTTTTCGTCCGGGGGATGCAGAAGATCAATAAACGGTATTTCCTGGCCCAAGAGAGGGGAAGACATTAACAATACTAAAACCAGACCAACACAACCTATAATTTTCATGGGACGTCCACTCAGATATACAGTTACAGATTAATAATCCGAAGTCTTCATATCCCGGAAACATACAAAAATTCAAGCGACTTTTAGGCGTTTAATTTTCTCAGGAAACAATCTATTGCGGTAACTCATAAGCGCCTATATCCGGCGCAGCGCCTTGCGGTCTCGTAATTCCGTGAACATCGGTCTTGACAGAATCAAGGGGCACAGCTTTATCCACTAAAGGCGAATTTTTGGATGGCGTGAAATTTTTCGCAGATGGATTTTCCAACAAAGGATCCGTGCCTCTTATCGGCTTAGAATCGAGAGAGTCTACTCCTGAAACCAGTCTTTCCTCATAGAATCTTCTTGCAGACTGTTCAAAGTTTGAAGCCGGTTTTTGATGCCCTTCAGGGCAACTGAACCAGGCGTTATTTTTCAATTCAGCCACTTGAGCGGAAGGTTTGGGAAGAATGCGTCGGCAATAGGAAAAAACGTTATCAACAAATCGGTTCAACTGATTTTCCGGTATTGAACTTTCGGGTTTGGAAAGAGCAATAGGGGAGGAGCATCGATAAACCGTGTTAAAGGCGATCAAGTTGCCTACAGATTGAGTCGGCGCTCCCTCACGGCTATGGGCGATTACAAAGGCTGCGCAAAGCTCCCAGGTGTTCTTCGGAGCAATATCAACCAATACATTATTGAACACTTTGTTGTTGGATGAACCATAGAAACATATTCCGGCGTGTGTTCCACCTTCTATAAAATTGTTTTCTATAATGTTGTCCCGAGATCTACCTTCCAGATAAATAGCGCATCCATATCCATCGGAGTAGCCGTTATCCTTGAATGTATTGCCTTTGACTTCACAAGAGTTAGCCCACGGGTTAGGGCCTATCAGCAGCCCTGCGCCTGCGTAACCTGAATGCCCGAAAAACTCATTCTCATTGCTGACATTATTTATAAACCTGACTCTGGATCCATCAATTTGACATCCGTGAATGGCGTTTCGCAAGAATTGGCAGTCATGAATATACCAGTCATCCAGGGCTGAAAAAACTCCACAAGCGCTAAACTGACATTTCAGATTATCAAGCTCCCAATGGGCATTTTGTTCGTGTTGATTGGGCGCTGCTGAAACTCCATACGAACCATACTTTTCGAGTGTCATGTTCCGCAGGACAATGTATTTCTTCGCAGTTCCTCCGTAACGTTCGCCTGCGTTGAAACCGAGATCCAGTTCATAAACATCCACGACGTGATCAGTGTTTGGATTTGCGTCTCCAGCGAGCCTGATAAAATAATTGCTGTCTGCGTCAAGGCAAAAGCTGCCTTCAGGCATGCCATGAGGCTTTTCCACCTGTTTGAGCTTATATTTTTCGTCAACCATCACAAAAAGGTTCTGCCTGGTGATTGGTTTCAACCCAACCTTGAACCATACCAGCCCAACTTTCTTCCAGTCTTTAACTGTGACGGATCCTCTAAGAATGACTTTATCCCAGTCAACGCCCTCGTAAGTTATAGGGGCGTCCGGCAATCCGGATTTCCCGCCCATTATCTGCTCATGGTAAATCCCTTCGTGGATTATAGCCTTGTCCCCCGGTTCCATCACTTTGGAAGCCTGGTTGATAGTCCGGAAAGGTTTTTCTTCTGTGCCAGGGAAACTGTTGTCACCCGTATTTACGTCAACATGGTAAGTAGTAGCCCTTGTAGTAAGTTCACTGGCGCACACAATGATGAAAGCCAACAATCCGCTGAAAATCGATGTCTTGATTAGCTTCATTCCATTTTTCAAGTCTACCTCCAAAATGAACAAAACTCATCAAATCCAACGGAAATTACAGATCTGAGCGACGGATTGAAAATCAGCTCAACCGCTTAATCGCTTGAAGCATCGCTCCGGAAGTATAAAGATCATCATCAGACATATTTTTGAACTCTTCCACCAACTCCTCACGCTTTATTCCGGATTTGGTCGTAAACTTGATGTCACAGACAATCTTGAAGCGTAGCTCTTTCAAAAAATTGATATGTGTCGAATACGGCTCACGATTAATAAGGTATGGGCGCTTACCCCTCATAAGAGACCATTCAAGTTTCGAACATGCCCAATGTCCATTCCACTCTCTTGTAGCGCCGTATGAACTGAAGTCGATGTTATGGGTCATGAAGCCATCCGGCGCGAGCCAATAATTGAAACTCTCATAAACCTGTTTCAGATTGTCTACACATTGGAGGACGGTATTGGATAAAATCATGTCCGCAGCGCCTTGAGGAACAACTCTGTGATCAGACCACGGCGCGAGGTAAAAAAAACAGATTTCATCATTTTTATCCATGGGGGATTCGGAGAAAACCTTTTTCAATGCCTCTCTAATACGCTGAATCCTTTCTGGTCGCAGGCATTTCTCAAGATGGTCGTCATCAAGTATGTGAGTCGGAAATTCATAAGTCTGCAAAGGAGGACGAACTTCGGTAGTAAATTCATCTCCATGAGGTATTGAGGCTCGATCTTTAAATAACCTGACCAACTCATCCAGAGTTTCCAGGTTAGTCTTGAGATCAGTAAATTTTATTGCGTCGAGAGCGTAATATTGATTAGTCCCTGAAAGCATTGCGGCCAGCCCAACCCCAAATGAGCTTCCCGGCCCAAGCTCCAGTAAAGAGTTGGGGAAGCGTTTCAAACCACCACATTCCCATGAAATCACGAGGTGTCGCATCCACACTGAATAACAGAAGCGGGCCGACGCTGAGCGGGTCTGATCCACAAATGAATATACTCCAGGCAGATAGCTCAAGAGCCCCTTGACTATTGTTTGATAGTTGGCGGGCAAGAGACTGAGGGTTTCCCTGAAATAATTGACTAACTTTTTGGAAAGGGCTGGGCTGGGCATGGCTTTGTCCTGATAAGGTCTGAAGGAGTGACGGAATAAAAATTTATCTTGCAAATACTAACATAATCCTGAATTATTGGATATACTTGGTGTAAGATAAATTCATTTCTTTCAATAAAGCGTAAAAGTGAGTTCTCACCCACTATTTTTCTTATACAGACGCCTACCCGTATGGCTGCAAGCAAAAGCATGCTGGCTCTATGGTTACAATTTTGTTCGTAATACGTATGATCAAAACTTTTTTCAAAAACTTGAGTGGCTACTTGAGTCAGAAAAATGGTCGGCTTCAGAAATTGAAGCTTATCAAAACGAGCGATTGAGTAATCTTATCGAGGAAGTCTACGACAACGTGCAGTATTATCGAGAACTGATGGACCAACTGAATCTCCGTCCATCGGACATCAAACATATAAGTGACTTACCGAAACTTCCAACCCTCAAAAAAGAAGATGTTAGAAATAATCTCGAGAAATTCATTTCCCGAAAAACCGACAAGAAGAAACTTTTGTTTCGGCACACAAGTGGAACAACTGGCAAGAGCTTACACTTTTACGTGAACCCTGAAACAGAATCACTCCAGTGGGCCTTGTGGTGGAGACACAGGCATCGGTTCGGCATGACAAACGATTCCTGGCACGTAAACTTTCGCGCTCAACTCCTTACACCCGCAGAGCAAGACAAGCCACCATTTTGGCGCTGGATAAACCCTATGCGTCAGGTGGTAATCAACATGCAGCACATTACACCCTCAAAGATATCACATATAGTTGATTTCCTTAATGAGAATTACTTTGAGTTTTACACCGCCTATCCTTCTATTGTTCACAATTTTGCGGTGACCGCGGCGGAAGCCGGCCTACGTCTGGAGAGTCCTCCCCGGGTAATATTTATGGGGTGTGAAAATACGCTGGATTTCCAGAAGAAGTTCCTGGAAGATTTTACTGGGGCTATAATAACGGATCAATATGGATTCGCTGAAGGTTGCGGGAACGCTTCCCAATGCCCGGACGGCTTTTATCACGAGGATTTTGAATTAGGCGCAATAGAGTGTTTGGGGCCTGAGACGATAGATGACGAACATTATAAGGGCAAGATAGTGTGCACCGGTTTTACGTGCCCGGAGTTCCCGTTTATCAGATATGAAGTCGGAGACATAGGAATTTGGGAAGAGCCTAATATTCACTGCCCTTGCGGAAGAGAGTCCAAATTGTTAGTGAAAATTGAAGGCAGGGAAGATGATTACGTAGTAACCCCGGAAGGCCGTAGAATCATGAGGTTTGATTATATTTTTAAAGACTCTCAAAATTGTTCTGAAGCCCAGGTCGTTCAGGAAAAGTTGGGAGCAATAAAGTTGTATATAGTTAAACGATCAACATATAGCGAAGCGGACGAGAAATATATTTTGAACGAGATTAAGAAATGGATTAGTCCAGCTCTAGAAGTAGAATGTTTATACGTTCCTGAAATTGAGAGGGAACCGAATGGTAAATTCAGAGCTGTCAAATCTTGTTTGAAATCGAAGATTAATGCCCAGATCGAAAATACCTTCGAGAAAAGCATTTGATTTTGTAAGGTTCGTAGGTCTAACAATTACTCTTCGTTTTGCCCCTTTGTCAGGAAATCATTTGTCAGGCTCAGATGTTTGTTTGATGGTTCCAGTTAGGTCGTTTCTTACCCAAACGCCAAGTATCTCACTCCCATTTCGTCCCTCGTGAATCAAATGATAGCCTTTTTCTGGAGTTTCTTCTCCAGTAGCAATTTTGGTAATTAGAATCTCTGGTCTTATCTTTTCGACATAAGCTTGTACCAGCCTGTTCCCCTCATCTTGCGACGACGCATGGAACCGTAATCTTCCAACTTCTTTGTCGACCAATCCCCATGTGTCAATAATTGGGTTATCGCAGTAATATCCGATAGCGCCGATGCGCCAGTTTCTGACACGATAATCCGGAGGCACATTTTGTTTGATCCAACTACCAATTTGTCTAAGTCCTATGGAAGTTTGCACATTATTGGGATAAATCTGAATGTTACGGAGAAATTGATTGGTATCTGAATAGTTCATCGTGGCGACCATAACTACCATTCCACTGACTGCAATGCACCGTGTAGTGGAGAAAAGCGGTTTTAAGATGTCCAAGACGCTGAGAGAAATACCTAAGCCAATAGCCCAGACGGGTAGAACGGGAATGAAATATCGTGATCCGATCATCCAATCACTTCCGGCGTATTTCTGAAAAAATAGTTGGGATAGCGTCAAGGCCGATACCAATAGCAGAATTCCCGAAGAGCTACCTTTGCGGAAAAGGGCGGCCAGAAAGAGCAAAGTCCCCAGCACACCGCCGGCGGCGGAAAAAAAATAAATGATCGAACCCGTACCCTTCAGACTCCAATGAACAGTTCCGCTTTCCATGGTCCACGGCGCTTTAGCAAAAAATGTATTAGGAAGAATTTCCCCATAATACATCCAACGTACAAATTCGAATATTGCGACAGCTAGCAAGAAAACACAAATAGCCGAAATTTCTTTCGGTCTAAAATGAAGAATGCTTTTCATATTCCTGACAGCTAGATGGTTATCTGTTCTCCTGACACAAAATATTGCCAACATGATCCATGGCAAAAAAGTAATTCCCTCCGGTCTGCACAAAAATGCAATAAATATTAAGAAAATTGATCTAAAAGTGATTTCAAAACGGGTGGCGTCAAGAAAAACCAGCAACGTCAGCCAGGAAAATATCGCGGTCTCCATGCCTGTAATAGCGAAAAAAGTGAGCGAGAAAGATGTGACTACAATTGAAAATGTTAATACAAATGCGGGCAGATCAAGAAATTGACCTGTTTTTCTAATTGAACCCCATATGCATAAACATCCGAGAATCAGCAGGAACGACAATGCTCCCAGTATCTTGGAGACCAGGACGAGATCTAAACCAAAACGTCCGAGAATGTAAGTCAACAAAATGTATAATGGACTCGTGAAACCCTCAACGTGTTCACCAATGTTGTAAACTAGGCCATGTCCCTCAAGAGCGTTTCTTACATAACGTAAACTTATGAATGCGTCGTCCACCATGAAATGTCGAAACACATTTAACTCGTAAACTCCAACGACTATCGAAAAAACGATTAAAGCGTAGTAAATTGACTTTTCCCATTTAGGCATCGCAAAAATCCTTTGAAATTCTCCACAATTCCAGTTTTGACTCTTTGAAGGGATGTCATGGTCGTACAATTTTTCCTGATATTTTTTCCTGTCTAATGTTATCCCTCAAATTGATTTGATCAAACGGGTTTGATTTTGGAAGCTTTTGCATAGTGTACGTTTCTGTATCTTTGTCATAATAGAGGAGATAAGGGGTTCGGTCCGCAAAAACTTTGTTAGCCTCTTTATTGGTGTAGTCGTCTTTGAGAAACACGAAAAGGATTTTATCATCCAGTTCAGGAGATGGATATGGTAGGCTTTGCATAGGGGCCCTCGAAGGTTTACGGATACCTACGTAAACCAAGGCCTTTTCTTTTATGGAGCTACATGCGAGTTCGATGGGCGCTCTGTATGATTTGTATGTTTCACGCATGTGAACAGCTTTGAATGGGATGAAAAAAAGAAAACTTCCGATGAAAGAAAGCCCACAGAAAACGGGAACAAATGTTCGCAGTTGAGATAATTTCGTGTTAGAGAAAAACGTATGGAGAACCATTAAACTTTTTGCCGAAAGAAGACATAATGGGATCAACAATTCATAATAATATATCGGCATAGTCAAGATGGAGAGAGACCAGCAGTAAAAAAAATACCCGAAGCAGACGCTAAATATTATAGCAACCCAAAGCGTGTCCGAGGACTTCCACGATAGGTCGAAACTCCATGTACTAGTGAAGTTCGTTGTTGGGCCAAAGGTCATAATTCCTCTCAACGACATCACGGCGCCGATCGGCAGTAACGAAATAGGCCAGCCGAACAGCCAGGAATTGACCAGAATGAGGCTTTTGAATAGGTTAATTAGAGCATGGAACGGGGTGAACAAGCCATTGGTTCTCTGTCCAAATCCGAGGCGTTCCATAGGATTGTAGTAGAAATGTGGAAATGTGAGGGGATTTCCAGTAACCAATTCATTGTAAGCGAATACTGATAGTAGCACCATCCCGCCGCCCAATGCTAAGCTCAAAGAAGGAGGGAGCCAGTTCTTTGGATCGTACCATGTTTTACACATGGCCATCACAGCAAAAGGTACCCCGAAAAGAATAGCTGTCAAAGGACGTATCGTAAATGCCCAACCCAAACAGAATCCCATTCCAAGCGCCAATAAGACCCTAGGGCATTTTTCTAGATGAAACCAGCCTAGAATAAAAAGCAGAAGAAGGAACAACATGGAAACGCCAGTTAGAAGTGTCGCTGAGACAAACAGGAAAAATGGTGATAATCCCATCAAAATGGCTGCTATTGTCGCTTCTTTTTTCGATGTTGTTTGACATCCAACCAGATAGAGTAACAAGATCGAGCCAAGAGCCATCAGAACCGTTATTATGTATGGTGAACCAACAACCATTCCAATAGCCAAAATGATAGGGTGTCCCCAGAGATATCTGGTTGTCCAACACCAATTGATAATCATGAAAGTTCTGGAAATCGAATTGGGCGCGAGTGGAACAGGCAGAACCAGTCGACCGGTAAGATAAGTTTTTGCCTGAAACAGGTATGCCTCTTCATCATCTACCGCAGGCTGGCCCTGGAAGACAAAAACGATTAAACTAATTATGATCACAGCGGAAAGCGTCAAACAAACTATCACTGTCTTATTGCCAATTGACAGCTTAGAAAGATTGTCGATTGATTTATTGAATCTGCCTGAAAAAGTCGAGATGAGCCAAATAGAAAAGAATAATGTAGATGGTAACAGCGTTACGACATCCCATATTGAGCACAAGATGGAAGCGAATCTAGGGCGAACAGGAAAAACATAGGTCAGTATCAGAACCAACCCAACAATATAAAGTCCAAAGAAAACAGCCCCGAAGATGAAGTATTTTTTTGTCTTGATCATGATTGGGTTCACAAGTGCTTAAATTACACGAGCAGGCCAGTCAAGAGCTGCATAGTAGACAACGGATAATGTTACTCTGCTCACAATGAGCGATTTCAAGCGGAGGCCTTTTCTTTCCGCCCCACCGTCTTATAAAAGTTAGTAATACTTTGGACCACCCTATTCACTGCTTCCGAAGTCATTTCGTAGTAGAGCGGCAATCGCAGGAGGCGGTCACTAACATCATTGGTGACGTCCATAGTTCCGGAAACGCGCCCGTATTTCAGCCCAGCAGGAGAGGAATGAAGAGGAACATAATGAAAAACAGTGGCTATCCGTCTCTTTTTCAAAAACTTGATAAGCTGATCTCTCTCACCAAGTGAGCCGACTAAAATATAATAAATGTGCCCGTTTCCGGCAAAAACTCTTTCAGATGAAGGTAATTCAAAAAAACCTTTCTCTGCCAAAGGGAGTAATGCCTGCCCGTAATATTCCGCTAGTTTTCTCCTGGCCTCCACCAACCGACCACATTCTTGAAGCTGAGCAAAAAGAAAGGCCGCAATTAGGTCACTGGGAAGATAGGAAGACCCAATATCTAACCATGTGTATTTGTCGACCTGGCCCCGAAAGTATTGAGTCCGATTTGTACCTTTCTCTCTTATTATTTCCGCTCTTTCAATAAAACGCTCATCGTTAATCAGTAGAGCCCCCCCCTCTCCACTAATCACATTTTTGGTCTCGTGAAAGCTCAGGCAGCCGATATGGCCCACTGTACCGATTTTTTGATCTTGATACGACGAGAGAAGCCCCTGAGCTGCATCTTCGATAACCCAAAGATCATGCTTATGGGCAATGCTCATTATGGTAGCCATGTCACACGGAGCCCCGCCATAATGAACAGGCACAATGGCCTTAGTTCGAGAGTTTATGGCTTTCTCGATAAAATTTTCATTTATGTTTAGCGTGTCTCGACGGATATCAACAAAAACAGGGACCCCCCCCCTTAACACAATCGCATTTGCGGTTGATACAAAAGTGAACGATGGCAAAATCACCTCGTCACCATGCTTAATTTCGCACAGCATAGCCGCCATCTCGAGGGCTGCGGTACACGAATGTGTCAGAAGGGCTCTCCGACATCCCAACTTATCTTCCAACCATTGCTCACATTTTTTTGTGAAGGGCCCATTTCCCGAGATGTGACCGTTTTTTATCACAGCTTGAGCCATATAATATATTTCATTACCAACTATTGAAGGTTTGTTAAAAGGTATCTCGCTCAGCGGGTCAAGCATTTCTACCTCTTGGCTAAAATAGACTGAAATAGCTAGTTGATTCCGATCATTTCTTGAACAAGCGCCTAAGAATCCCCGTGTGAACCATCCATGGAGGATAAGCAAGGTTTGCTACGTGGAGACGATTCTTCGCGGATAGAATATGGTGGCCGGTCCATGGTACGAAAGTGTATTCGGGCAATATACTCTCCAATGATCCCCAATGAAAATAATTGAACTCCCGCAAATATCGAAATTATTGAGGCTATAAACGCAAAGCCAGGCACAATGGCGCCTTGAATGAAGTAACGGCCGAGAACATAAATCAATACGGCAATCCCGAACAACATGAAAGCAAAACCTAATAAACTAGCAAGTCTGAGCGGCAGGCTGCTAAAACCAGTGATCATGTTTAATGCGTGACCTACTAGTGCAGCGAAAGTATAATTGGAACGTCCAGCCAAGCGCCGATCCTGGCGGACAGATAAAGATGACAGATTCCGGGCCCCCCATGTTAGCAAAACATCTATAGATACATCTGGGCCGCTATAATCTTTAAACGTCTCTCGTAATTGGGTACGAAAAACTCGGAACGAGCTGGCCTTATAGGGTATTGCAGCTCCTAGGGCCTTTTTAATAAAGAATTTTACGGAAATGGAAGCGAGCTTGCGCAATGTTCCGTGGTGCGGTTCGTGGGTAACGCCATAGACTACGTCACAATAATTGCCCAAGGCCATGAGAAGCCTCGGGATCTCTTCCGGTGGGTTTTGCAGATCATCATCCATTGTCACGGTGATGTCGTACCTGGCAGCCCTAATGCCGCACAGCAGGGCGCTGTGTTGACCGTAATTCCTCATAAGATTTATGCCCCTGATCCAATCTTCTGAAGCGCATTCAGCTTGGATCATAGGCCAGCTTTTGTCCGAACTCCCATCATTTACCAATATAACTTCATATAAGCGGCCAGTTGACTCAAGAACAGGATGTAACCTATCAAGAAGACTCTTCAAGACAGATTCGCTGTTGTAAACCGGGACTACTACCGAGATACCCCTAATGCAATATGACATCGATGTACCAATACCGATTTGCATCTTAAATTTGAAATAGACGGCAAGTTGTAGAGCATATTTAATAAATTCATGGCCTGAAATTTTCTAATTGACTAGGTAATATTCAAATGCACGGTAAAATATGAACCGACCATAAAAAAACCTTCTTTGACCCAGACTCGCTGAACGGCGAGGTTTTGAACCTGAGTAGAAATGGTCACATAAGAACATCCTTCATCAATAAAAATCTTGATTATCGATTTGAGTAAGTCGCTATATATGCCGCGTCCTCTGAACTCAGGCATCACTCCGTTCAAATCGATCATAGATCTAGGATGGTCAATTCTCACGGCACAGAAAGCGCAGGGATCATTATCCAACAGCGCCAGAAAGCATTTACAAGGGGGGCTGTCAACGTGAGATCGAGTCCATTCGCTGTATGCCTCAACTAAATCAAATCTCTCTAGCCTGGGGTTAGCCGAATAGTGGTTACGATACCCATTGAAAACAGATGCATTCATATGGTCCAGGGTCTTGACGTCGCCACTATCTGATTCTTTCAATCTGAATCCAGCATTCCTAAGACTTCCTGGTATCCCCAACTTAAAATTGTCTCGTTCATAAACGACCAAGCAGTCTCCAATCACTACATCACTAAAAAGCGACTGGAGTTTCCTTATCAGGTCTGTCCGGACAGTAGGTATTCTTACTATGGCTAAATCAGGAGAATCAGACCGGATTGCTTCGATCATTAAATCATGATCTTCTCCTAACAGATCGTAACGACGCACCAAGATACCGAAGCGTCTAGATTCTTCGATCATCTCGTAAGACAAAAATGATTCCACAAATTTATAACGCGAATTAGTCGTTAATAATGAAAATATATTAGCGTCTCTAATTATAGTTTCCTAAAATCAAGTTGATTATTTGTTGTCATTCAAATATCTGTCTTGTAATAATACAAGTTAGATACAACACTGTTTTCACAAAAGATGGATAGCCTTCTACTCTTGATGCCGTTTCAGTTGCCCAACAATAAATCAAATTTTAGCTTAATATAATTACAGAAAGCAATCAAGAGAATTTAGGAAAAGTAAACCCTCAGTTATGGGTTCAGGACAAAGAGAGGCATTTTTTTCTCGCGATTTGTAGAGAGATAGATTACACGCTTGAGTCATCTTGACGGTCCTCATTGGATGAGGTCTGAAGTGATGGCCCT